>NZ_JQLW01000005.1:38649-338649 GCF_000744415.1 Ghiorsea bivora | reverse complement strand
TAACATCACCACAGCAGGGGCTAAGAAGTTTCGGAAGTTGAAATACAACAACAAGAAAATGGTGAGTAGCGTAATTGGAACCACCACTTTAAGACGAGCATTGGCACGCTCCATATACTCAAACTGTCCCGACCAAACCAAGGCGTAACCCGCTGGAATATTCACTTGCTCAGCCACCATTTTTTTGGCTTCTGCCACATAGCCACCAATATCTGATGTTGTAATATCCACATAAATCCATGCATTGGGTGTTGCATTTTCTGTTTTCACCACAGGTGCACCACGCCTAAGATTCAAATCAGTGACCAAAGATAATGGTATTTGCGCCCCTGTAGGCGTAGAAATCAACACACGTTTTAGAGCCTCCATATTATCCCTTAACTCACGTGGGTAACGTATATTAATCGGATAGCGTTCAAGCCCTTCTACCGTTTCACTAACATTCATGCCACCAATCGCCGATTGAATCACATCTTGAATATCACCAACGGTTAACCCGTAACGTGCGGCTTCTTCGCGATCGATATCGAAATCAAGGTAATAACCACCCGCAGCTTTATCAGCAAAAGCAGAAAGTGTATCAGGATGATTCTTAAGCACATTTTCAATATCGCCCGCTACTTTCTCCAATACCTTCAAGTCAGGACCTGACACTTTAATGCCAATCGGCGTTTTGATGCCCGTAGATAACATATCAATACGTGTTTTAATCGGGTAGGTCCATGCATTGGCAACACCAGGGAACTTAATCGCCGCATCAAACTCACTCATCAGTTCTTTGGTGGTTTTATTAGGGTCTGGCCACTCATCTTTCGGTTTAAGACGAATCGTGGTTTCCATCATCGATAAAGGTGCTGGATCCGTTGCCGTTTCAGCCCGACCAACTTTACCAAACACATGATGCACCTCAGGGAATGTAGCAAGGATTTTATCTGTCTGTTGCAATAATTCCTTGGCTTTGGTGATGGAAATACCTGGATATGTAGTCGGCATATACAATATGTCACCCTCATCCAATGGCGGCATAAATTCTGAACCTGTTTTCATGACAGGGTATGCAGTTACCGCTAAAACAAGCACGGCAACAATCAACGTCACTTTGCGCCATTGCATTGCTATACCTAACACAGGTTTATGTAGTTTTTTCAAGTGCACATTCAACCAGTTATGTTCTTCACTTGGGATTTTACCACGAATCAACAAACCCATTAATACGGGTACCAATGTCACCGCTAAAATCGCAGCCGCTGCCATGGCATAAGTTTTAGTGAATGCCAAAGGTGCAAACAAACGTCCTTCTTGGGCTTGCAGAGTAAACACAGGTAAAAATGACACTGTGATAATCAAGAGCGAGAAAAATAAAGCTGGCCCCACTTCTTTGGAAGCTGTCATCACTGCATCCCAGCGGGCTTTAACGCTCGCATCCTCTCGCAACTTCTCTAAGTGTTTATGCGCATTTTCAATCATCACAATCGCACCATCAATCATGGCACCAATCGCAATCGCAATACCC
Source organism: Ghiorsea bivora (assembly GCF_000744415.1). Classification (NCBI taxonomy): domain Bacteria; kingdom Pseudomonadati; phylum Pseudomonadota; class Candidatius Mariprofundia; order Mariprofundales; genus Ghiorsea; species Ghiorsea bivora. Next base: position 337,136 of record NZ_JQLW01000005.1, on the reverse strand, counting down.
CCTAAGCTCATAATGTTCGCAGATAGACCTTGCCAACTCATAATGAGGAATGCCATTAAAATACCAATTGGCAAACTAATAATCGCTACCAAAGCACTACGGGCATGCATCAAGAAAATCAAACAAATAATGGCGACCACAATGGACTCTTCGATAAGCTTTTCTTTCAGATTGTCCACAGCACGCTCAATCAAATCACCCCTGTCATACACAGGTACAATTTCTACACCTTCAGGCAATCCAGCTTTAAGCTCTTCAAGCTTCTCACGCACACGTTCAATGGTTGCCAAAGCATTTTCCCCAAAGCGCATGATAATAATACCACCTGCAACCTCGCCTTCACCATTAAGCTCAGCTAAACCACGGCGCAATTCAGGGCCAAGATGAATATTTGCCAATTGTTTAAGGAATATGGGAGTGCCGTTATCATCCACGCCTACAGGAATGGTTTCCAAGTCTTTAATCGATTTGATATAACCCAGGCCACGTACCATGTATTCGGTCTCACCCATTTCAACAAGGCGCCCGCCCACATCATTATTTGAGCGTTGAATAGCATGTTTTATTTTTGAAAGTGGAATATCATAAGCCAGTAAAGCATCAGGATTAAGTTCAATTTGGTATTGTTTAACAAAACCACCAATCGAAGCTACTTCTGATACACCCTCTACAGTCTGCAACGGATAACGTAAATACCAGTCTTGAATGGATCGCAAGTGCGACAGGTCATGTTTGCCTGACTTATCAACCAATGCATACTCATAAATCCAGCCTACACCTGTAGCATCAGGGCCAAGTTTAGGTGAAACACTGCTTGGCAATCGATCAGCTGCGTAATTCAGATATTCCAACACACGGGTTCGAGCCCAATACATATCCGTACCATCTTCAAAGATGATATACACCATGGAAAAGCCAAAAAAGGAGTAGCCTCGCACCACTTTGGTGTTGGGCACAGACAACATCGCAGTGGTTAGTGGGTATGTCACTTGGTCTTCCACTACTTGTGGCGCTTGCCCTTCAAAATCAGTGAATACAATCACTTGCACATCGGACAAGTCTGGAATGGCATCCAATGGTGTATTCTTCATCGCTTGGAAACCCGCAAACGTAATTAAAACAGTTGCAATTAATACCAAGAAACGGTTTTTAATCGATAGTGCTATTAAGGAACGAATCATAATTACTGCATGTCCTCCATATTCATATCGTCGGGCATTTCCATTCCATCCATACTATCCATTTGCATATCTGCTGCTGCAGGTTCTGCTTGCGTAGCTTCCATCATCTTGGCCGTTGCCTCTTTCAATTTTGATTCGGAATCAATCAAGAATTGACTTGATGTTACAACAATCTCCCCAGCCTCTAGACCCTCAATAATTTGAGCCTGTCCTTCTGAATCAATACCTACAATGACCTTGCGAGGTTCATACTTACCTGGGCCACGTTGCACAAATACTTGTTCTTGCTCACCTGTACGTACAATAGCTTCTGAAGGCACAACCACAGCATCAATCTGTCTGCCTGCTTTAACAGTTACGTTAGCAAACATCTCTGGTTTCAAAGCTAGCTCTGGGTTATCAAACTCCAGACGCATTTTTACTGTCCGCGTTTTGGCTTCAAGGTAAGGATAAATATAAACCACTTTACCTGTGAAAGTACGTCCAGGAATACCTGCAACTTTCATTTCTGCCATATCACCCTCGCGCACCCAAGGTAAATCATCTTCATATAAATCAACAATGACCCAAACACGTGATAGGTCTGCAATCATATAAAGCTCTGTGCCTGGTGTAATACGTTGGCCATCACGTGCTCCAATCTTCATCACAATACCTTCAAAAGGCGAGTGAATATGTAACCCTTTCATTACCTTGCGCTCTTCTTTTAACTGCTTAATTTGGTGTTCTGGAACATCAAGAAATTGCAAACGTTGTACAGCTGATTCTAATAAACTCGCAGCCCCAGTACGCACATCTTCAAAAGGGCTATCTTTTAACATTTCAACATTCTTTAAGGCCAATATATATTCCTCTTGTGTTGCCACCAACTGTGGTGAATATATTGACATCAAACGCGTTCCTTTGTGTACATGTTCACCCGTTTTATCCACCATCATTTTTTCAACCCAACCATTATATTTGGGGTGCAAACGTGCAACACGTTCTTCATCATACGTAACCCGACCAACAGTGCGAATAGCACGCGTTAACGTTTCCAACTTGGCTTTAACAGTGCGAACACCAATATTTTGCACCATTGTTGGGTTGATTCTTACTGTACCTGCTGGATCAGCACTATCCCCACCATCATCTGCATACACAGGTATATAGTCCATACCCATTTCATCTTTTGAAGGTACAGGGGAAGTAATCGCTGGGTTCATCGGATTACGATAAAACAACACCTTTTTTTCCTTAGGTGTATCATCTTCAGCATACACTGGTACATAATCCATACCCATATTATCTTTTGCTGGCACAGGGGAAGTCACACTGGGATTCATTGCATTACGGTAAAACAAAATTTTACGGCCTTGATTATCACTTGTTGCCATATCTGTTGAAGAGCTACTTTGTGATGCTAGCCAATAACCACCACCAACACCTAAAACCAACACTAGGCCCATCGTTGCTAATATTTTCTTATCCATTTTTTTATCCTCTAAGTAATTTTATGACACAGTAATTTTGGACTTTGTGCGGATACGATAAAGCGTTTCCACTGGTGAAATAGCAACAATACCATCACCTTCCAAACCAATATGAGCAGCAGCAACAATTGATTGGGCAACTGTTTCAGCCTTGTTTTTCTCAATAAATATCTCAATGCGTGCATGACAACTTGTTTGATCTTGCCCGTAAAAGTTTTTGTATTCTCCACAGCCCGCTACCGAGGTAAGCGTAAATCCAGCAACGCCAGCATCACATAACGCTGCTTCTACCTTCTTCAGCATACTCTCTTGGAAAATTGCTGTTATTTTTCTCATTTTCATCGCACATGTTTGCATAGAAACTTCTCCTTCTGTCGAACTGCAATCTTTATTCAGCATCCACAGCATCCAGTTTTTTCTCCCTAACCTGCAACACCAATCCATAAATAACAGGCAAAACCAATAAGCTTAATATAGTTGTAGTCACCATACCCCCTAACATTGGAGCAGCAATTCGTTGCATCACATCAGACCCTGTACCTGAGCCCCACATAATAGGTAACAAACCCGCCATCACTGCTGTTGCCGTCATCGCAATAGGGCGAACACGTTTACCAGTACCACTTTTCACACCATCCATAATTTCAACCGGTGTAAGTGGCGCCCCTTTTTGTTGGCGTTTTTCCTTAATCTCCTGATCAATGAAAGTTAAAATCAACACACCAATTTCAGTCGCCACACCTGCCAAGGCTATAAAACCAACAGCCACAGCTACTGACAGATTATACCCCAACCACATCACCAGCCAGAAGCCGCCAACCAAAGCAAATGGTACAGATATTAAGACCACCAAAGGGGTAGTCACATTTTTGAAGTTGAAAAACAGCAGAAGGAATATCAATGCAATCGTTAGCGGAATCACCAGCTTCATTTTAGCCGCCGAACGTTCCATATATTCAAACTGACCTGACCAAACCAAGGTATATCCTGCAGGCATTTTCACCTTTTCTTCAATCATCTGCTTAGCAGTTTGAACGTAACCACCAATATCACTGGTTTTAATGTCTACATAAATCCATGCATTTAACCTAGCATCTTCACTTTTAATCACAGGTGGCCCATTCTGCATTGTAATATCGGCAAGCTGAGACAATGGAATTTGTGACCCTTGAGGTGTCGCCACTAAAACCCGCTTCAAGTGGTCAATATCACTACGCAACGCACGAGGATAACGTATATTGATAGGGTACCGTTCCAAACCTTCTACCGTAAACGAAATATTCATGCCACCAATAGCTGTTTGAATGACATCTTGCACTGACTTAATTGACAACCCGTAACGGGCAATTTCCGCTCGATTAATCTTAATATCGAGGTAATTCCCACCTACTGCACGGTCGCCAAAAGCTGATAATGTATCAGGTAACGTTTTTAGGTTCTTTTCAATGTCCTCCACGATATCCTGCAGAACATTGAGGTCTGGTCCTAATACTTTGATACCAATAGGTGTTTTAATACCCGTAGAAAGCATATCAATACGTGTTTTAATGGGATACGTCCAAGCATTTGCAAGCCCTGGGAACTGAATAGCTTTATCCATTTCACCCATCAATTCTTGCGTAGTTTTATCAGGATTTGGCCACTCTTCTTTCGGTTTCAAGGTAATTATCGTTTCAACCATAGATAATGAAGCAGGGTCTGTGGATGTTTCTGCTCGTCCCACTTTACCAAACACATGGTGCACTTCAGGGAATGTTTTTAAAATCCTATCTGTTTGCTGTACCACCTCTTTAGCTTTAGTAATAGAAATACCTGGGAACATGCTTGGCATATAAAGAATATCACCTTCATCTAACGGCGGCATAAACTCACTACCTAACTTCGACAGCGGGTATGCCATACTCATCAACAAAACAACTGAAAGCATTAACACCACCCAACGTGATTTCATACTCGCATCCAACAAGGGTTTGTGAACATATTTCAGCAAACGATTGATAGGGTTTTTTGCCTCAGGCATTATTTTTCCCCTAATAAAGTAACCCATCAACACCGGTACCAAGGTAACCGCCAATAAGGCTGCCGCAGCCATTGCATAGGTTGCAGTGAAAGCCAATGGTTTAAAAAGCCGACCCTCTTGTGCTTCCATAGTAAAAATAGCCAAGTAAGACACTGTAATAATCAATAACGAGAAAAACAGTGCCGGCCCCACTTCTTTAGAAGCTGTAGTTACTGCAGACCAGCGCTCTTTAACAGTGAGCTCGGCTCCTTTCTCCCGTTCATTAATTTCCAAGTGTTTATGAGCATTTTCAATGAGTACAATGGCTCCATCCACCATGGCTCCAAGCGTAATTGCAATACCACCCAATGACATAATGTTTGCCGCAATACCTTGCCACTGCATCAAAATAAACGCGATAAGAATACCCAAAGGTAAAGTGATAATTGCCACTAATGCAGAACGCACATGCATCAAAAACAACATGCACACCAATGAAATCACAATGAACTCTTCGATTAAATTACCTTTGAGGTTTTCAACTGCCCGCTCAATCAAGTTACTTCGATCATAGACTGGGATTACTTCCACGCCTTCAGGCAGTCCTTTTTTCAGCTCTTCCAATTTGACTTTAATAGCTTTAATGGTTTCAAGTGCATTTGCACCGTAGCGGATAATAACCACGCCGCCTGCCACTTCACCTTCACCATTTAGGTCTGCCAATCCACGCCTCAGCTCAGGACCCAAGTGAATATGCGCAAGGTCTTTCAAATAAATAGGCGTTCCATTTGCATCAGAACCAACCGCAATCAACTCTAAATCGGCAATAGACTGAATGTAACCTAAGCCACGAACCATAAATTCAGACTCTGCCATCTCAACTAACTTACCACCAACATCACTATTGGAGTCCACCACAGCTTTTTTAATAGTATCAATAGAAATTCCATAAGATAATAAAGCATCAGGGTCAACAACGATTTGGTATTGTTTAACATAACCACCAATTGAAGCTACTTCAGAAACACCCGACACTGTTTGCAATTGGAAACGCATATACCAATCTTGAATAGAGCGTAATTGTGCTAAATCATGCGTGCCTGTTTTATCAACCAAAGCATATTCAAACGCCCAGCCAACACCTGTCGCGTCAGGTCCAAGGGTTGGCGTGACTGATGGTGGAAGACTTTTAGCCGCATAATTAAGATATTCAAGCACTCGAGAACGCGCCCAATACATATCCGTATTATCCTCAAAGATAATATAGACAAACGACAGGCCAAAAAATGAATAACCCCTTACCACTTTTGCATATGGCACAGCCAACATTGCCGTAGTTAAGGGGTAAGTAATTTGATCCTCTACAATTTGAGGCGATTGCCCAGGGTACTCCGTAAACACAATCACCTGCACATCAGATAAATCCGGAATAGCATCCAAAGGTGTATTTTTTACAGCCCATGCGCCAGCAAACAACAAAAATGCAGTAGCAATAAAAACCAATAAACGGTTTTTAATTGAGGCGCCAATAATTGAGGCAATCATTGTTCCATCCTACCTGTCGCCGCATCAAGTCGAGCTAAGCTTTGGTTGGCCTCCGCTAATACTTTCCAATATTGTGTTTCATAATTATACAGCGTGACTTGAGTTCGTACGAGGTTAAGAAAATCAACCTTGTTCACTTGATACGCTGCTAGCATTGAAGCCACAGTTTGTGTTGCCTGTGGTATGATGCCTTGCTTATACAGTGACACCTGTTGCTTTGCTTTTTCATAAGCTGCAATTTCAATCCGAACTTCTGCCTGCACTTTCTCTTGCACATCTTGATAAGAAAATTCAGCTTTCATACGCTCAGCTTGGCGTTGTTCAAGTTGAGCATCCTGTTGGTTACTGGTAAAAAAGGGCAACGTCATACTTAGTGTAATACTACCTAAATCTGCACGGTTTAAGCCTGTTATCGGATTTGTATCCCTAAGCCCATAACTTGCACCCACTTTAAAGTCTGGGTAATAGTCTTTTTCTGCCAAGTTCGTATTGGCTTCTGCTGCCTGAATATATTGCTGCTGTTGAGCAAGCAGTGGGCGCGAAGCCAAAGCCTGATTCATCAACAATTCTTCACTACCAATGCCTGGCAACATTTCTTCCACTTTCTCTGGTAACACAACTTCTTGCGAGATAGGACGATTTAAAAGTGCGTTTAACCGTGATTGTTCTTGCGAACGAATTGCTTTAAGCTGAATTTGCCTATCTATAAGTTGGCTTAGCTCCAATTGTGCCAACAACACATCTTGCTGCAAACCCTCACCCACTGTGTACTTTGTTTCAGCAATACGCACAAACTGGCGCAACAACTCTTGATTGCGCACAACAATCTCTAAAGCCCTGTCTAAATAATAAAGGTTCCACCAATTCACTTTTGCTTGGCTTACCAATTGAAGTCTAAGTTCATCCACATCATCTGCAGCAGCTTTAGCCATATACAATGCAAATTTCTCTCTTAACTCTAGTTTACCGGGAAAAGGTAAAGCTTGGCTAATGCCCACTTGTAACTGTGTCATATTTTCTTGATCACGAGCGAAAGTATCCGTTGGGAAATTTAACGCACCTAGTGATAAGACGGGATCTGGTAGCCCTCCCGCTTGCTCAGGTATAAATGACCACGCACTTGCTGACGCTTTTCTTGCCAGATACGCTGGGTTTTCTTTTACCTGCATCACAGCCTTCTCTAAAGTGAGAGGCTCTTCTGCTATTGCCAAACTTGAAAAAATAAGACTCAGCGAGCCAACAATCAAAGGTGAAACTTTAAACGGAAAGGAACTCATCCAAACCTCCTACTAATTTAAAAGTTGCCAAGCAACTATATCATACAACAAAATTGCTATATGTGTTAGTAAAAGGTTAAATCAAACGCGAATGCGAAGGTTTAAGTTATAAGTTGAAAGAGAAGTGTATTGGGTTTGTAAGTCAGGCGGAAAAACAACAAATGTTGCTGTTGTTACATCGGATACGGTTGGCACAAGTGCCACAACAACGAAGTCCACGGCAATATCTGCAACATTAAAACTATGTTTATCAAATGAAATATTCACGTTTGGCATATCACAATGGGAACAAGTATGGTTCACCATACTTTGATTCATATCCACCTTACTCATGCCTATATCTTGCGTTTGTACAGACGTTTGCATATTACCTGCAAAACAATGTTCCATCGCTGAAACTTGTTGCACCGGCACTGCTGATGCAGTGGACACACAAAAACCAGCCGCAACAACTTGCAGCACAAACACGCTCAAAACAAGACCACTGATACGTTTCGCAGTAGCTTGAGCAGGCGAGAAAAGATTTTTGATTCGTCCAAACATGGCGCAAGTTTAGACACCCTAGCAAAAACAAGTCAAGTTAAAACATCTTCATCTAATATAAAACCATCTGCAGCCAAAATGCATAATGCAAACCACACCAACCACAAAAGAAAGGGCTTTTCCCAACCTGCATTTGGGTCACCATAACAGCTTATGCGCCTAATCTAGCAAAAAAGCCTGTTTCTGTTAAATTTGCGCTTCTTGAAACGATGAGGTAGCAGCAAAACAATGATTTCTTTAATTTGGGCAATGGATAACAATCGCCTGATTGGTGCAAACAATCAGATGCCGTGGTCTATCTCTGATTTGCCCGCGGATATGGCATGGTTTCGCAAACATACCTTGGGCAAGGCTGTATTGATGGGTCGAAAAACCTTTGAATCGATAGGTAAACCACTACCCAAACGGCGTAATATCATTTTATCCCGCCAAAAAAGCTTAAACATTGAAGGCTGTGAGGTGATACATAGCTTGGATGATGCCGTTAAAATGTTTCAAGATGATGAACTTATGGTGATGGGTGGGGCTGAAGTATACAAACTCGCTATACCCTATGCTGAGCAATTATATTACACCCAAATTGACCATACGTTTGAAGGTGATGCCTGGTTCCCCAAGTTGGATATGCAACAATGGCAACAAAACTTCAGCGAAAAACATGAACCTGACGAAAAAAATATATACCCTTATACCTTTGAAATATACCAAAAATGTGGAAGTAAAACATGAAAAATATATACGCAAGTATACTCATCACCTTATTGATGTTTAGCAGCCCTGCCTTGGCATACGATGTCACACAAGCCAAAGCAGACCTCAAACAAGGACGCTACACAGAGACCATTGAACAACTACGTAGCCTAGTAAAAAGTGATGCCAACAACTATGAAGCTTGGTTTTTATTTGGTGTTGCCCATGTGCATCAACAGCAGCTTCATCAAGCCATTGAGGCCTTTCGCCAAGTCATCAACTTGCGCCCAGACCTAGCCGAACCACACAATAATCTTGCCGCTGTTTACAACAATCTAGGTGATACCAAAGCTGCCGTTAAAGAGCTAGAGATTGCCTTAGAAAAACGCCCCAACTACACTATCGCGGAAGAAAACCTTGCTGACTTATATATTAAATTGGCTTTACAACACTACCGCAATACACTTAAAACATCACCCAACCCTGTGATTGAACAACGTTATGCCCGCTTGATTCAAGTGCGTAATCCCATGCCTGATGATCATGCAAACCAAACACCACACGATACGCCCGTTCCAGAGCAAAAGGCTACACAACACACAGAAAAACAAACAACACAACCTCATATTCTTACGCCTATTGCAACCGTAAAACCCCAAGCTGAACAACATCACACCACTGTTATGCCCTTGATTGCCGATCAATCGATTACGGGGGTCCTGGATGCGCTTGAAGCATGGCGTGAAGCTTGGTCTTCACAAAATTTGGATGCATTCTTTTCAGCCTATGCTGATGATTATCAACCTCCTGCTCGCTTTCAGTCACGTGATGCTTGGAAAGCGTATAAAAAACGTGTGATTAACAATAAATTATTTATTCGTATTGAACTGGATCAAGTTGAAGTGAATATGCAAGGCAAAGACATGGCAACGGTCAAACTTTTGCAACGTTTTCACTCCAATACTTACAATGGTAAAGACTTCAAAAAAATTACCTTTAAATATACACCACAAGGCTGGCGTATTATTGATGAGGCATCTGTACAATGAAGTTATGGCTCATACTTTCCTCTATTTTATGTGCCAGCACACTAGCTTGGGCTGTTGACCTTCCGAATGATGCCAACCTCACACAAAAAATGTGGCAATCACTTGAAAATCCTGAGTCCACAAATATTAGCCCTCAAGAACGCGGTATTTTAGGGGCTACCCTAGCCTTAAAACAAAACGATCCTGAAAAAGCACTGCAAATATTAAATTCACCCAGCGCACAAAATGACCCGCTCGCTAATTTACTCAAAGCCGAAGCACACCGCCGTGCTGCTTTAAAAGCGGTATCTTCTGTTGGTGATTATGCCAAACATAGCAAACTATCCAAACAACAGTTTGCAGCTATCGATTTAAGCGATGATTTAAGTGAAGCCACTGTCCGTTTACAAGCTTTTGCTGATAAAGTGGATGGCACCCAAGGTTTTCCTTTTGATGTTTTAAAAACCAATAGCCATATCCAAAGTATCTTTATCGTGGATAAATCGCGCTCACGCATGTTTGTGTATCAGCGTGATACGCAAGGTGAATTTCAACGGGTTGCCGATGAATATATTGTCACAGGTGCCAAAGGTGGTGACAAAAAAACACGTGGTGATGCGCGTACGCCCAACGGCATTTATCGTTTCACCGCTGTGCGCCACGACCCAGCACTGCGTGCCAAGTATGGCCCTGTGGTATTCCCCATTGATTACCCCAATATGCTGGATCGTTACCATGGTAAAACAGGTGATGGTATTTGGATGCACGGTTATCCAGAAAACAAACTACGCCGCCCACCCCAAGATACACGTGGCTGCTTTGCCCTACCCAACCCCAACTTGAAAAAAATGGAAGCTTTCGTCACCCCCAAACAAAGCTTGGTGCTTATTGGTAACGACTTTTCCTTTGGTGATACAAAAAAACAACAGGCTTTGTTGAGCTCTGTACAAAACAGTATTCAAACATGGATTCAAGATTGGCAATCCTTGGATAGTGATGCTTATTTGTCGCATTACCATGAAAAATTCCGCTCTGGAAAGTACAACCTTAAACGCTGGAAATCATATAAAAAACGCGTCAATGCGCGCAAGTCCTTTATTGAAGTACAGCTTAACGACATCAATATCATTCATGACCCAAACCTATGGCCTGAAGGTGAAGTTGTGATGGTTGAATTTAGCCAAAAATACCGCTCTAACAATTATAACGACACTGGCGCTAAGCGTTTATACTTGGCGCGTCATGATGCCAATCAAACATGGAAAATCCTGATTGAGGAGAATTTATAAACCATGGCTAAAAAAGATGCTGATAACGCACACGAAAAGCCGCTCGATTTTAATGAACGGCGCATGCAAGCACTTGCCAAAGAAAATGCACAGTTGCGTGATTATGTATCCACTATGATGGAACGACTCCGAGAAAATGACCAACTTTTTTCTCGTCTTTTTGCGCTTGAAGCCAGCGTTTTAGCCGCAGGCGACCCTGAAGACATGTGTTTCACCCTTTTGCGTGAGTTAAGATCGCAATTTTCATTGGATATGGTGCGTATTTGGTTGGATAGGGATAGCATCATTGGTAGTACCCCTATGCATGCCTTATCCGAACAAGACCTGATTTGGTTGGAAGCAGGTGAAATTCAAAATATGGGTTTAGCCAAACGTAATGTTTGGTTGCTGCAATTAAAAGGTGGCAACTTCCCTTGGTTACAAGAGCGTGACAATGATTTGGGTTCTATTGCTTTGCTTCGCTTGGGTTCCAAGGAAAAACCATTTGGTATTATTGGGCTGGGCTCTAACGACAAAGAACGTTTCAAACCTGAACAAAGCACAGACTTTCTCGCACATTTAGCCCAAGTCATTAGCTTAAGTCTGGAACATGCTATTTCCCACCAACGTTTGGCAAGGTTAGCCATTACCGATGCTTTAACCAACACCCATAACCGCCGTTTTTTACAACCCCACAGTCATCAGTCCTTATCCAGCTGGTTTGGTAAAGGCGTGATGGTCGCCGCCATGTATTTTGATATGGATGACTTCAAAGGTTTGAATGACCGCTTGGGTCATGCTGCTGGTGATGATGCATTAACCGAGCTTTGCAGCACCATTCGCCGTTATGTGCGTGCGCAAGACCCTATTATTCGTATGGGTGGTGATGAGTTTGTATTATTATTGCCCAGTTGTGATACTGAAAAAGCCAAACAAATTGGCGAAAAAATACGTGCCGATATTAGCCAACTCACCTGCCATGGCGAAACATTAAGTGTCAGTATTGGATTGGCTTTTTCTAGCGCAGAAGATGATATGACACTCAACGATTTGGTCAAAACAGCAGATAAAGCCATGTATGTTGCCAAAGCTTTGGGTGGCAACCGCTTAGAATGTGCCGCAACTAAGGATTAAACACTGTTATTCACTGAACTTACACACCTTTTTCTGGCAGAATTACAACAAGTTCGCCTCGCTTCCACACATACGGTGTCCAATTATAAACGTGACCTACAACGATTTGTGGATTTTTATCAGCAACATGTACAACAAGATATGCATATTCAGCAAATATCTCGTGAACACATTCAAGACTGGCTGGTCTCAGGTCATAGCCAAGGTTTAGCGCCTGCCACCTTAGCCCGACGTTTATCCGCCGTAAAAAGTATTTTTGTGTTTGCTTTGCGCCACAAACACTGCCCTGATAATCCCGCTGCAGGTATCCGTGCGCCCAAATTGGGTAAACGTTTACCCAAAACCTTACCCCAACATCAAACCCAAGCTTTATTGGAAACCACCAATCGGAAATTTGATAGCCGTGAATTGGCATTGCTTGCTTTACTTTATGGCTGTGGACTGCGTGTTTCTGAAGTGGTCGGGGTGAATATGAATCACCTATCTTTAAACTTTAGGCAAGGCATTGGTGAAGTGCGCGTATTGGGTAAAGGAAACAAAGAACGCATTGTGCCTTTGCCTGAAGTGGCTGTTGCTTTGATGGAACATTGGTTGCAAGAGCGCGGCAACTTACTACCCAAAGAAGATGCCGTATTTTTAAATAAGTTTGGTAAACGCTTAAGTGTACGCTCAGTGCAACGTATGCTTAAAGATAGAGCCTTGGAAACAGGAGCAGACTTGAGCATTACCCCCCATAAGTTACGCCATTCTTTTGCCACCGATATGTTAACGGGCGGTGCAAATTTACGTACAATTCAACAGTTTTTGGGGCATGCATCCCTAGCCACCACCGAACATTATACCCATGTCACCCTGCCCCAACTCCAAAAAACATACACCGATGCACACCCTAGAGCCAAGGTAAAAAAACATGAATAATCCCTCAAATATGCGTTTGTTTGCCTTAAACATTCTTCATGCCGTCCTGATTCACAAACATAAAGCAAAAGCCAGCATTGAACATATAGTTTCAGAACAAAACTGGGAGCCCAGAGATGCCGCATTGCTCCGCGAAATGGTATATGGTGTATTGCGCTATTATTATTCACTCGAAGCTGATGTCAGTCGCTTTATCAAACAAAAACCAGAGGATAAAAGTCGCATTGCTTTATTATTAGGCGCATACCAACTTCGACATATGCGTATCCCTGCCCATGCCGCAGTCAGCGAAACAGTAGCAGCCATCAAACCTTTTGCACCCCAAGATGCGGGTTTCATCAATGCGATATTGCGTAAAATATCAAATTGTGAACCGCCCACAAAATTAAAACCCCATCAACGCGCTGAATTGCCCAAATGGATGTATGCCGCTTGGCGTGAAGCTTTGGGTGCAGATGTTGTGCAAACCATGATGCAAGCTTGCAAACAACCACCTGATTTGTGTATCGCAGTATTTGATGAGCGCACAACATGGATAGAACAAGCCCAAGCTTCAGGCATACAAGCCAAAGAAGGTGAATTATCACCCTATGCCGTGCTTTTGGATGCACACAGCCAAGTGGGTACACTACAAGGTTATGAACAAGGTAGATTTGTGGTCATCGACCAAGCTGCACAAGCGGCAACATTGGGTATCAGCTTAACCAATGAAACAGGGCATATATTAGACATTTGTGCAGCACCTGGTGGCAAAACCGCCATGCTTGCCAAACGTTTTCCCAAAGCCAAGCTCACTGCCATTGAAATCAATCCCAAACGTATCCCGCGCCTGCAAGAAAATTTGGCGCGTTTAGCGCTCACCAATGTTGCAGTAATCCAAGCCGATGCCACAGCACTGCCATATCCAGATAATAGCATGGATGCCATCATGTTAGATGCACCGTGTTCAGCATCAGGCACATTACGACGACACCCTGATGCCAAGTTCTTACACGATAAAATAAGCATAACAGAAGCAGCCAAATTACAGACCACACTGCTCAAAGATGCATTAAGGGTGCTCAAAGTAAGTGGTACATTGGTGTATGCTGTGTGTTCGATTCACAAAGAAGAAAATGAAGCCGTAGTCAATCAATTTAAAGGTGTACAAAATATACAACGTTTATTGCCAAGCGAAACCCATGATGGATTCTTTTTTGCACAAATTATCAAATCATGAAATTATTTTTTTACCACGAAGAACACGAAGTTAAGAAGAATGCGTAATCAATATATTCCCCCTTTGTTAGCCTGCGCCGTAGCGAAAGTGTAAACAAGGGATGAAGAAAAACTATTGTTTTGCACCCATTTTACACTGAAAGCGAAGGAATAAGCAGAGTTTAAATGGCATTTCTTGATTAGGGACATCCGTGCCCCTAAGGGCATACCCCGCCCTAAAGAGCGTCCAAATCCGCTATCCATGCGGATTTGTGGTTCGTTTCTGAAGGTGAATTACGCGTTAACGCAAGAGAAGCTACTCTGGGGTATTGATGGCAAAGAAATGAATAAACACCTACACTTTTGCATTCGTAAACTTATCACGTCAAACAAACCAAGAGGTCTTACATGAAAATTGTTAGCTGGAATGTAAATTCACTCAATGTACGTCTGCCACATGTGTTGGACTATTTAAAAGAACATCAGCCCGATGTATTGGCGTTACAAGAAACCAAACAAACCGATGATAAGTTCCCCAAAGATGACTTGGAAGCTGCAGGTTATCATGTCGCCTTCCAAGGGCAGAAAACATACAATGGTGTTGCCATCATCAGCAAACACCCGCTTGAAGATGTCAGCTTTGATATTCCCCATTTGGATGACCCGCAAAAACGTGTCATTGCAGCCACCATTCAAGGTATTCGCATTATTGATATTTATTTGCCCAATGGACAAGAAGTCGGCTCAGAAAAGTACGCCTATAAAATGAAATGGATAAATGCCCTCAAAGTTTATGTTCAAGAAGAGTTAAAAGCACATGATAAGCTGGTATTATTAGGTGATTACAACATCGCACCTGCAGATATTGATATTCATGACCCAGACCGCTGGCAAGGAAAAATCATGTGCTCCAATGAAGAACGCGCCCACTATCAAGACTTATTAAACATGGGTTTACACGATAGTTTAAGAGATCTTCACCCCAATGAACCCATGTTTTCATGGTGGGACTATCGCGCCAACGCATTCCGCCGTCGTTGGGGTATTCGCATTGACCACCTGTTGGTCACTTCCAACATCCAAGTGCTTGATGGTGGTATCCATGCAGAAGAGCGCGCCAAAGAACGCCCTTCTGACCATGCCCCCGCATGGATTGAAATCAAAGTGTAATCGGACTAAGCTTAACCTTTCACGGAGGTGATTATGTCTTATCTATCCAAATTATTGGTAGTGCTTTGTGCATCCAGCTTGATGGTGGCTTGCTCCTCAAAAAAAGAAGTAAACCTAGAGCCTGAAGGTATCAGCTATAAAACCAATGAAATCACTGTGCGTCAATGCGCAGATATTGATGACCAATCCTTTAGAACATTACTTGAAGAGCATGATACAAACATCAAAAAACAAATGTCTCCCCATTTGTATATCGTGACTTGGGATGATGACCGTCATGCCGATGAAGTGGTGCAAGAATTAAAACAAACAACCATGTTTTGCGGTGTGGATAAGTATTTAGAAAACAAATAGCCGTTAAGCTTTGCTTCTATCTTCTGAGCTGTCTTCACGATCTGTAGCACGGGTTTTCCACTCTCCAGTCTTACGTGACATACGCTCTGTCACAAAAAGTGTCATTGCGATACATAAAACACCTGCAGCAAAAGTCAGCAAACCTTGAACCCCATGCATTTCTATACCAATCGCCATTTCAAAAAACTTCACCACTAAAATCATCATAATCACTTTACCTAAACGCGACTTTAAATCATCTAAATTTTTAATTGAAAGCATATGTACTGCTGATTCATCATTACGCTCATAAGCATGATCGATTTTACTGATATAAAGCTCATACAAACCCAAACCAAAAATTAACAATACAATTGCGAGCAAGAAAATATCAATAACCTTAACAACCATACCAACTGCATCAGCTCTTAAAATGGCTCTCGCATCAGCGCTCTCAAGCGCATGATAGTTTATCAGATCTTCTGCAGCATAAAATGTATCCACTGCAGAAACATAAAACATCACCAATGCTGCACACACACTACAAATAACGGCCAATAAAATGGCCCAACGCGTACCCCACAAGAAACACTCAAACCTTTGCCCTATTGTTTTATTCTCTGATACAATCAAATTTTTATCAACACTCATAAATCACTCATCCTCACTTTATAAAATGATGGTTAAACTTTCGTTTTTCTTGAAGCAAGTTCTGTTACATACAAAGCAATTCCACTTAGTAATATACCACCCGCAAACATCAATAAATCAAAAATATCATCAATATCCATACCAATTGCCAACTCAAAAAACTTCACAATAAGAATCATCATAATCACTTTTCCCAACCGCGATTTCAGGTCATCTAGACTGTTGATAGATAATAAGTGTCGTGCAGACTCACTACTATACGCATGGTCAATCTTACTAATATACAATTCATACAAACCAAGCCCAAAAATTAAAAGAACAATTGCGAGAAGAAAAACATCAATAACTTCAACGAGTTGAGCAACACTTTGTGAGCGCATGGTCTCACGCAAATAACCATCTTCCAGCGAGGCATAGGAAGCCAAATCGACTAAGGTATAAAATGTATCTACTGTCGCCACATAAAACATAAGCAATGCAGAAATAAGGCTGCATAACACAGCTGCTAAAACTGCCCAACGTGACCTCCAAAGCGTATTTTCAAACATCGCTTCCAAGTGATCACGGTCTTGTGATTTTTTCATGTTATTTATACCATACCTTTAGAGTCTGCCAATGCAGGTGAACATGAACTTTAGCAATTTCAATGCCATAATAATAAAAAGGTTAAATACCGCCCCAACATGTACAGACCATTCTGTTTTTACTACATGTGCCAAAACCAAAGTCTAACACCAAGTTATACTCAAAGTATCAAGAATAAACCTTTTGTACTGGGCTGTTTTGCTTACGAAATAAGAACAACCATAACATCACCATCATAAACCCAACATAAATAATATTGTCAGCCATGGCTTTTTGGGCTTGTTTCATGCCTTGCAAGCGCTGCTCAATTTCGCCAGCCTTTAATATAGACTCACGCTCCACATCAACACCCCAAATTTGTTGATTTTCCCCTACAAATATCGTTACTTCGTGATTCAAATAAGGTTTAAGTCGCTCTTCCCATTCATGAAGACCATAACGCAAATAGCCGTAATGCACGCCCTCTTTTTTATGAAAAACTATCAACTCAACTAACGTTGGTAACTTAGCTGGCGCACTATACGTTACCTTGTGTAAGGTGCCCGTATAACTACTTAGCTCACCATCTTTAGGTAATTCAAACGCATTCTCATCCCAGCTAGATGATAACCCCATAAGCAATAAACCAAGGCCGCACAACAGCCAAATCCAAGAGAAATAATGCTTCACCTAGGTTTCCGTGCCACCTACCGTTAGTTCATCAATCCGAATTGTTGGCAAACCTACTCCCACAGGCACAGATTGACCCGCTTTACCGCATGTGCCCACACCAGGGTCAAGTGCCAAATCATTACCAATCATGGATACTCGCTTAAGCACCTCATGCCCAGAGCCGATTAGGGTCACATCTTTGACGGGGTGCAATATTTTTCCATTTTTCACGCGGTAAGCTTCAGACGTAGTAAACACAAATTTACCCGATGTAATATCCACTTGCCCACCACCAAAATTCACAGCATAAATTCCATCATCCAAGGATGTCAAAATATCATCAGGGTTATCGTTACCCGCCAACATAAAAGTATTGGTCATGCGTGGTAACACAGGATCAGCATAAGATTCGCGCCGCCCATTGCCAGTGGGTTCAACACCCATCAAACGTGCATTTTGTTTATCCTGCAAATAACCCACCAACACCCCATCTTCAATCAAGGTTGTGCATTGAGTAGCAGTGCCTTCATCATCGACATTAAGTGAACCTCTGCGCTCAGGCATGGAACCATCATCCACTACAGTCACACCTTTAGCTGCAATCTGTTGCCCCATTTTACCTGCAAACACCGATGTACCTTTACGATTAAAGTCACCCTCAAGCCCATGACCAATAGCTTCATGCAATAAAATACCTGGCCAGCCATTGCCCAATACCACGGGCATGGTTCCCGCAGGTGCGGCTTCAGCTTCAAGGTTTAACAATGCAAGGCGCACAGCTTCGCGGGTCAACCGTTCAGCTTCACCACTCTCCAAAAGCCTTTGCAAGTCGAAACGACCGCCGCCGCCTGCACCACCTGTTTCGCGTTTTCCATTTTCTTCAACCACCACAGAAATATTAAAACGCACCAGGGGACGTTCATCTGCAAAAGTCTGACCATCCATGGTAATAATCTGCACTTGTTTAAATACAGACGACACACTTGCTGATACCTGCTGTACCCGTGGGTCAATGCTTCGCGCCAAAATATCCAGCTTTTCCAACAAAGCTTTACGTGATTCCATATCCACTTGCTGCATGGGATTGCCCGCTGGATACAAGTTGTGTTTTAAAGTTTGAGGACGAATGGCAAGTGGGGCAACTTCTTTGCCGCTGTTAGCAATCGCTCTTGCAGCCTTAGCGGCATCCATCAAAGCTGCTGTATCAAAACTATCGGTATAAGCATGACCCGATGCCTCGCCCATAATCACGCGTGCGCCAATGCCTTGGTGCGTGCTCGCTGATACATGTTTCACCCTTCCTTCTTCCAATGATACTGATTCAGATATGCTATGCTGCAAATACAAATCTGCATCATCAGCGCCAGCGGGAATCATCTGCTGCAACATTTGGCTTAATGTGGACTCGGAAATATGGTCAAAGATAGGTAAGGTTAATGAATTCATGGCAACATCGTCTGCAATCATTAGCTTTCGGTCAAGCTTCATATACAAAATAAAATACAAAACAATAAAAAACGCCATGCACTGTAAAGCACATGGCGTTTAGTTATCAAACCATACGGTTAGTAAGAATTGATATGCGTTGCTGTCACACGATTAAACACATCATAACCAAAAACATACAAGCCAGGTTTACTGGTTATATTTGTTGGTGCTGGTGCTAGAAATGAAAATGATGTTGCTGTATCTGCTACCTCATTTTCTACAAGCCACACGAAACTACCTGCTGCTGAGTCAAATTCAGATAAATCGACTGTTCCCGACCGTGAACCTACAGGTAGAGTCCATGCCGCATTGATTGTTCCTGAAGTAAACCCTAAAAAACCAACTGTGGTTGGGTTTGTAATGGTAATATACGATGTTGTTTCAGAGGGTTTGATTGGGCGTTTGACCAACCGAACCACTTGAGAATCAATCAATGTATCAACAAGACCCACTATTAATGTAGAAGCATCATTCACATTTACTTGATTTACTCCAGCCACAATATTGGTGTCGCCATTAACATCTCTATATCTAGTCACCGTATAGTCAGCGCCATCAGGAAAAGTTAAAGCTGTCACATCCGTCACATCTATAGACCACATTAAAGCCGTTTTACCTACCGCGTTATTAAAATTATTAAAATCATATTGCACAATCACACCACCATTGGCATTTACACCTGGCCCTGTAATTATAAAATAATCATTTGGCAAAATAGCTACCCCTGAAGCATCATCAACACTGAGCAAGAAGTTATTAATGACAGTACCCGTTGCTTGGTCTAAGTGGCTTTCAGGTGCTGCTTCTGCTCCCCAAACATGACCATCACCAGCTAACTGCCAACCTGCAGCAACAGATTTTTCTAAATTCATCAATTTACTATCGGATGAACGAATGGTTGCCAATTGCGGATTCACTGTTGTATCAATCGACACGATTGAAAATGCACCAAAAGTAGCAATAATATTTGCAGTTAAGGACTGATGTGCTGGAAGAGTAGAGCTAAACAAGGTAACTGCTGCTGCATTGTCTGTACCTTGGTGCAAAAAACCCGCTGTAAAAAATGGGCTAACCGTTGCTGCGGCGGGTGTACCATTGGCAAACAAAGCATTCATACTCAGCATAAATGCATTAATTTCTTGAATGATTGCCCCATTGGCTTGAAAAACTCCAGTATTCACTGCACCTATCGGTGTAGCATCCGCTGTAGTTGTCAAATCATCGGTAATCGTAATAGCCGAGTCTAAAGCATAAGTAATGGTTGCTTGATTAGTGGTTGTATCCACCTGCACATCCAACAAATCTAACAGTGCATCATAACCCGTGTGATCCGCATTAAATGCCGCATTCATCAAATCAAAACCCGCCCCCAAACCTGCAGCTGTTAACATTGGCTCTAGTCGCAATGCCAGTACATCTTTTGCCGCTGTTAAATTGTTCGCACTTAACAATGTATAATTAGGATTATTAAAGAAAGCCTCACTATGCGACCCCGCAACATTGGATACAATTAAGTCTGTTAACGGTGTGATATTTACTGTGTTTCCCACATCACTGATCGTAGCTGCCGAGATAATACTATATGCCTTGCCGCCCGAGATACCACTGGCATAAAGCACAAGCGGCAATGTTAAGTTGCTAGTATCAACCGAATATTTGCCCTGTGCATCAATATTAGCCGTAGCAACATTACCAGCTGAACCTTTAACTGCCACAAATCCTACTAACGGTGCACCTGTTGCAACAACACCAGAAACTAGCGTCGAACTTGTTACTGGAGAAGTAGCAATAGGTACAGCTTGTGGTGGAGAATCACCTCCTGAGCTACATCCTACAAACCCTATCATGGTTATCACTGCTAAAATTTTAACCTTTTGTTTTCTCATGGTGCGCTCCTGTTTTTCCTATCCACTGTTCTCCCCATATCAACAATGATAAACCACCATGACATTGCCCGAATCACCCAAATAGGGTATACTCAAATAATATCCATCTAAAAACACACTGTTTGCCTGCACCTTTTCACCAGGAGAAATCATCTTGAATCGAAAAACATCGCAAGCACTTGTCGAAGTATCTGAGCTTATTGAGCTCATTTACGATACATCACAAACTGACGAGCGGTGGCCACAATTGTTAAAAGATATGGATCAGTATTTACAACATTTTGAAGGAAAAAATAGCCCCAGCGGTATGTTATCTGAGCAAGTCGATCAGCTTAGTAACCACCTACTTCGCTCCTTCCAGTTTAATGAAGTATCCGATAAAGCTACGCATCAGCAATTCATTTCATCACAACTACTCGACCAATTACCCATTGGGGTGATTGTGACCAATGCAAAAGCAGAAGTAATTACCCTAAATCAACAAGCAAGCGAATCCATCAACACCCATCACGCTTTATCTATTCAAGCAAATACACTTCAAGCTAACACCCCACAAAACACAACCTTACTGCATCAGCATATTCAACAACTCTCCGATGGTAGCAGTCAAGAAGATGGCATCTCACTTTCTTTGGTTCAGGGTGCTAACCAACCAACATTATCTATTTGGATTTCTACAATGCTAAACCAAAACACACCTGAACATGCCGAACAAAATCTTATCGCTATTTATATCATATCTTCATGTATTAAACCCGAATATGACACCTTGGTTTTACAAAAACATTTTGGTTTAACTGCTGCAGAAACACATCTAACCAAAACCTTAACCAATGGCTGCCATAACCTAGTTGAAGCCGCTGATACTATCGGCATTAGTGTGCATACTGCACGAACACATATGAAAAGAATTTTTGCTAAAACACAGTGTTCTAGCCAGGTCGAATTGGTGAAAATGATTTT
This sequence comes from Ghiorsea bivora, assembly GCF_000744415.1. Lineage (NCBI taxonomy): Bacteria > Pseudomonadati > Pseudomonadota > Candidatius Mariprofundia > Mariprofundales > Ghiorsea > Ghiorsea bivora. The sequence goes on along the minus strand of NZ_JQLW01000005.1, from coordinate 315,157 downwards.
AACCAGCCCTGCTATTCTCAAACAAAATAATCTCCACCCCTTTTTTGAACCTCACCCTACACATCATTCCATCACACTTTTTGATGGACGTAAATTTGGCTATATGACATTTGGTAACCCCAATGCTGAGCCTCTCATTTATTGTCATGCTTTGGTACACTCTGACCAACAGTTGCTACCCAACAAAACATTACAAAACACCAAGGATTTTCACATCATTGTACCTATGCGTCCAGGTTTCCTAAATTCTGACTGGATTAGCACAACACCTTCCCTACATGACCACGCCAAAGATATTATACAATTAACCCAAACATTGGATATCTCAACATTCCACGTGCTTGGGTACTCCAATGGTGCACCTTATGCCTCAGCTCTCGCATACTTCTACCCTAAATACACTACCTCTCTTACGCTGGTTGCCCCAATCGTACCACCCGACATAGACCAACGAAAAGATCTGCCACCTGCAGATCGGTATATGTTGCAATTGGGCAAGCATTTACCAAAAAGAGCGTTGCGTGTACTTTCAAAAACCGTATTGCGCAGCATGTGGCAACGCCCTGATGAGCTAACGAAACGTGCCTTTGTTTATGCTTCAACATCTGAAAAAGTATTTTTACAATCCAAGGATGTAAATGACTACCTTAAACATTGGATTCAAAGTGTGTACCCTGAAAAAACAGCCGCTGTTTCACACGATTTAATGGTTCGTATTCGACCCTGGGGATTTGAGCTTAAAAACATTGAAGTGCCAACTCAGGTTTGGCATGCAAAAGATGATACGATTTCACCCTTTTGCTGCGGTAAAACACTGACAAGCAACATACCCAATGCAATAATGCATACACTAGAGCATGGAGGGCATTATATCTTATATGAGCATTTTAGTCGTATACTGGTTCACCTAAAGTCTAGCTACTCTTAACCACTCAGAATGTACAGAACCCATGATAAACCACGGCTTTAATGATTTATAGCAACATACCCATATCGGTAGGTTTTTCTCAAGTTTGAACATGAAGACAGCCAAATGATTGAAGGTGCAGACACTTTTTCAGGTTTGATTATGTTATTTGGCAAAGCAGAGTGTATTGTGGCGAATGCTGGTGCAATCACCGTAAGAAAGCACTGACCTCAGCAGCAAAAGTAGCTGGTGAAATTGGTTTTTGCATAAAACCATCAAAACCTTCCGCCAGCAAACGATCTTTTTCTCCTGCCATGACTGATGCCGTTAGCACCACAACTGGAATATCTTGGGTAATGGCATGTTTCCGTATGCCATGCAATGCATCGATTCCACTCATGCCAGGCATGCGCAAATCCATCAGAATCAGATCTGGCGGATTTTGTTGCGAAACAATAATGGACTCTTCTCCACTATCAACAAGCGTGACATGAAAGCCTTCGAGTTCAAGAACATCACATGCAAGCTCTAAATTAAGAGGATTATCATCAACAATAAGAATCTTGGGATTCTTCATTTAGTCCTCCATTACCGTGCGGTTTCCACCTTCTTCTTTCGCAATATCTAACCGATGCTGCAAGGTTGACAATAGCTGGTGTGCATCAGGCTCTTTCTCACTTGATAATACAGCACCAAGTGAGGCTGTGAGTTTACCTGTTTTATTGTCGGGTAGAGGTAAACGTTGGCTACGAATACGCAGACGAATCTTTTCTGCTACACGGTTTGTTCCTTCTTCAGTGATGCCAGGCAAAAGAAGGATAAAACTATGGTCACCAAGGCGCGCTAAGACATCACCTTTACGAATGATGGAAAGCCCTGTCGACACAGTCGCTTTTAGTGCTGCCAAGCCCCAACGTCTGCCATGTGTTTGACAATAATTCTCAAAACCATCCATTTCCCAAGCAATAAGTGAAAAACTATGTGAATATCGATTGAAACGAGAAACTTCATTTTGTAAGCGTCTTTGCATATACCGAAAATTGAAACACCCGAGTTTTACATCAATCAGTTTTGCTTGGACTGGGTAAAGCATTTCAAGCTTATGTACCTGACTGATAACATCAGTACTATTACTCATACCTTTAATTAGAATGCGTTCAACATCTTGACCCAATTGTAAAGCCTCTTCTCGGGTAAGGTCTTTGGCTGTAAATATAACCACAGGAATATCACAAGCCGTTGGATGCTGCCTTAATTCATTCATGACTTCAAACCCCGTCACTTCAGGCATCATCAAGTCAAGAATAATCAAATCAGGCTCTCGCTCAATAGCTAAACGGATACCTTCAGCTCCATTGCTTGCCAACAAAATATGATAACCTTCGGGCGCTAGGGTTTCTTTTAAATACTCACGTACCGATGCATCATCATCAATCACAAGCAGTGTGGGAGGTGTGGGAGGTTTTGTATGTATAGAGGCGTGTGAAACCATTTCAAGCAAATCATTACGCCCAATACCTTTTTTAATCTGACCTATAGTTCCACCTGTACCGAAATGAGGATTCTTTTCATCCCCAGCCATCAATATGGTTGGGATTCGGTTTGTAAAATCAGAAGATTTTAATTGTTTGATTAGGTCATATGTTTTTTCGCTATCTTCTGGAACGCCCAATATAATTAGTAGGGGTGAAGTTTTGAACCTTTCTTTTTCAATATTCGATATATCTGTATGGCAAACCTCATAACCTTCACTGGTAAATATATCTGCAGCATGATTTGCACGCTGCTTATTTTCATCAATAATAATGATGATTGCCTGATGTTCTTTGTCAGGAAAAACTTCCTCCGTTGGTGCCAAGGCTAGTTTTTCCAAACGGCCAATAATAGCACTCTCATCCGACTCACCTTTATGAAATAAATCATGTTCTTTAACAATAACGATAAGCTCAACAAAAAAAGTAGTGCCTTTATCAATCTCACTTGTCAGTTGTATCGTTCCACCGAGGAGTTGAACCATACATTTGGCAAGTGATAGGCCAAGCCCCGTACCACCATGGGCTCTATCTAGACCTCCATTGGACTGGGCAAAGGGCATAAATATTTTTTCCTGATCTTCGATGGGTATGCCGATACCATTATCTTTGACGTAGAATGAAAGGTTCGCTTCATTGCTTGGTTTAGCTAACTGATCAAGCGAAAGTCCGACTTCAACCTTTCCTTGATTAGGCGTAAATTTAATGGCATTACCGAGCAAGTTTACCAAAATTTGATGCAACTTATCCTTATCCGATTTAACCATTAGCTCTTGCCCTACTGGTTCGACAAGACTTACTTCAATCTCTTTATTTTGAGCCAGAGGCCTTAATTCAGCAACCACTTGTTTAATTAGTTCAACGGGGCTAAATGTGCTTTCATGAACTTCCATCATACCAGACTCAATTTTACTGATATCAAGAAGGTCATTGATAATCGTTAGCAAACGTTTACCGCTATTATGTACATGCTCCACGTAACGTTGTTGTTTGTCACTTAATTTGCCAGACCTAGGGTTTTGCAATAATTCCGAGAAGCCAATAATGGCATTTAATGGTGTGCGTAACTCATGGCTGGTGTTGGCAAGAAATTGGTCTTTGGCTTTATTTGCCGAGACCAGCTCTTCATTGGTCAACTCCAGCTCTACTTCACGTATTTTAAGTTGTTTATTCGCTTGCTTAAGCGCATCGGTTCTTGCATCTATACGCGCTTCAAGATTTTTATTAGCCTCTTTAACACGTTCAATATTCTGTGTGTTCGATAGGGCGATAGCACAAGCTGCAGCGAGTGTAACTAATGCTTTTTCATCATCCTCTGAAAAGGGACAGTCATGTGGATTTTTGGAGAGGTATATCACACCTAACACTTGACCTTCAAAACACATAGGGGTGCCAAGAAATGCCCCCATGGGAGGGTGTCCACTTGGGAATCCACTCGATTTTGGATGTGAAGCAATACTATCAAGCCTAAGTGTTTGGCTTTCATCCCACAGTAGACCAAGCAGACCTTTACCTTTAGGAGGGTGGGCAATTTTAGCTTCACTTTCAGGAGGAATACCTTGAGCAATAAATTGCTTCGTTCCATCTTCGATATAAGAAACCATAACATAAGGTGCATGGGTAACTTCCGCACATATTTTGCCTATATGTTTAAATAATAATGCACTGGTCGTTTTTTGCCCTAAGGATATAACTGCATCGGTAATCGCTTCTTGGCGTTGTCTTTGACCAGCTTCATCAGTAATTTTTTCTTTAAGGTCAGATACCAACAGGTCAAGCGTCTTTGCAACCATGCCCAATTCATCTTTGCGGTTAAGCTTAATCTCAGAAGAAAGGTCGCCATGGCGAATATTAGAAGCCATTTGGGCAATATTGTTGATGGGCTCCAAGACTTGTTTGCGAATCAGCAACCAAACAACAAAACCAAGAATGATAAATATGATAAACATGATTTTAATCATATCGTTTTCAGTTTCTGCAAAAGTAAATTGGCTTGCCCCAATGGATACACCAAGCACCAAGACACCTCGGATAGGGTTTTCAGTATAACCATGGCAAGCCAAGCATGCGGTTTCTAACTTAATGGGATAAATATAACTCAGATGTTGGTTATCCTCAGTGCGATGGACTGAAGTCTGACCCGCAATGGCTTTTTCAAATTCGGGGATTATTTTATTGTCTATCTTTCCTGCCTTACCATTTTCTTCACGGGAAAACTGTTTGCGACCAATGTATGCATTTACTTTGTTCTGTGTGTCAAGGTCTTTGAATGCCTCCACACCATCGGTTCGAAATATCTTCACTGACTCAACACCCTGCACAGAAGTAATACGATTTAACCAGTCATGCGCAATATCAGCATTACCTGAAAGCATGATGCTGCTCAAACTGGTGGCAAGGGATTCTGCTATCTGAGATGCTCTAGTTTCTTGCTCTTCAAGCATCAGTGCTTCGCTACGAGAGTCTAACCAAAAGAAGCTGACAGTTAATATGGGAGTAATAATGAATATAACCATCATGGTTAAGCGTAAGCTTAGGCTGTTTTCAAAGTATTTTTTCATACTTACTCCATGAGCCCTTGATTCCGTTCAAATAGGCTTTCTACCGCAATAAGTAACTCCTCCATCTCTACAGGTTTATAGAGGACAGAAAAATTATTTTTAGAGAAATTCGGATCCAGCCCTATTTCCCCAGTTAGAAGTATAATTTTCTTTGCAAGTCGGGGTTGTTGTTCATTAATCCAATCAATAACGACTTCTGCATTTTGCGTGCCAAGGTGGTAGTCACAAACAACCGCATCAATACTATCACTGCTGAGTTTTGTAATAGCTTCAACGGCACTATTAGCCACTTTGACATAAAACAATTCATTTAATACTTCAGCAAATAATTCGACAAGGGTTGGGTTATCATCAACAACCAGTACTGTTTTTAACCGTGCTTGTGCGCTCATTCGTTTACTGCCGCTACAGCACTTGTTGAGCTTAGCACTTTCTGAGTTGCATGAATCAAGTCTTCAACGGCAAAGGGTTTGTCAAGAATCATGTCTGGCTTAGCCTTCTCTAGGGCTCTTCTCACCAGCCTCCGATCACCTGCGCCAGTAATAACAAGGATTTTAGGCTTTTTGTGGAAATCTGTTGCACGAATACGTTGAATAATCTCCAGGCCATTTATTTCGGGTAACATGATATCAAGAATAAGAATATCAGGTTGCATCAAGCCAAGTTTTATTAAGCCGCTATACCCATCTTTTGCATAGTCAAAAGTATGATTAAAAGTAGCCGCATCAAAAGCGCCTTCAACGAGTGCACACATGTCCAAATCATCTTCAATCAGTAAGATTTTATGAGCCTCACTTGTATGCTCCTTTTCTTGTAGAAGATCCATGTTGTGGGTTTTGAGGAAGGTTCGAAATTCATGTTCACGAATGCGCCAATGGCCACCAGGTGTAACAATATATTTCAGCTCACCTTTTTTCATCCATCGCTTAATTGTATTGATACCAACACCACACCTACGTGCAGCTTCACCTGTAGTTATAAAATTCATAGCGCAGCAGTTTAGAACATAAAACGACCTTTTCAACCAGTTTGGACAATTTGGATAGTTTGGATAATTATGCAACAACGCTATACTGATATCAGGCGTTGTTTCTTAAAAAATAAAAGGGTGGTGTTTAACGCTGAGAGCTCAAAATACAAAGAGCTAGATTCAAAATGTTTAAACTGAAAAAGCGGTACTTATATCGCATGATTCCATGGTGCGCATTCGCGCTTTGGGGGGAATGAGCCTGAAAACATTACGCTGCCGAGCCAAGTTTGGTATGCAGTGAAATACTTGCTAAAATATCCCATGCGTCCTCACAAAACCTATGCTAAATCAATGCCTTCAATGATTTTATAGCAACATTACCCACAATCGGTAGGTTTTGCTCAAGTTTGAACATGGAGACAGCTAAATGATTGAAGGAGTTTCTACATTTTTTTCAGGTTTAATCATGTTATTTGGCAAAGCAGAGCTGCGAGCTGTGTTGTGGCGAATGCTTGGTTTATTAGCAGGTTTGATGCTCGTTTTAATGCTGGCCGTGTTTTTCTTTGCCGATTATTTGGCTTCGATTTGGATTCCTGAAGGTGATGCGTGGTATTGGGTGATTGTTGGTTATATTGCATCATTTCTAGCCGGTTTATTATCTGTGGTGGTCGGTGCTGTGGCGTTTGTCGCTTTGGCATCTGCGGCGGCAGCACCGTGGCTGGATACTTTGGCATATCGCACAGAAAAAATCATGGGTTTTGCCACGGTTGAAAATGATGCATCTTGGGCTAATCAGGCATTGGCGGCAGCTATCAACTCCATTCGTCCTTTATTTGGTTTATTGCTTTGGGGGCTATTGGCACTGGTATTCTTCTGGTTTCCACCACTAATGACAGTGATTTGGACTTACGGCAGCATCCAGTTCCTCAATTATGAACTGTTTGACACCCAAGCCAGTCGCAAAGATTTAAAATTTAGTGCACGCAAAGCGGATATGAAAAAAAATCGTTGGTTTTGGTTAGGTTTTGGTGGCACATCATTGCTACTGATGGTTGTACCCATTCTTAATATTTTTGTCTTACCCGCTGCTGTGGTTGCCCTTGCCCAAAAAGGTCATCCTGAATCCATATCAACCACCCAAGAAGGTTAAACCATGCCTATTCTCATGTTGCACGGCCTCAAAAAAGCATTTGGTCATCAGGTATTACTCGACAATGTTGATTTACGCATCAGCGCCGGGGCGCGTGTCGGACTGATTGGACGTAATGGTGAGGGTAAGTCCACCTTGCTGAAAGTGATTGCTGGGCAAATGGATGTGGATGACGGCAGCGTACAAATCAAGAGTGGCTGCAAAGTCGCTTATTTACATCAAGATCCTTATTTTGAACCCAATCAAACAGTGTTTCAAGTGGTTGCCGAAGGTTTGGGTGATGTAGCAAACGTGTTGGATGCTTACCATCAAGCCACTACAACTTTAGAACATGATTATTCCGATAAAGCCTTAAAAAAACTGGAAGACCTGCAACATCAGCTTGAACATTTGGGCGCATGGAAACTACATGCGAGAATTGAAACAGCCATCACCAAATTGGGTTTGGATGCCGACCGTGATGTGGGTGAATTATCAGGTGGCTGGCTGCGCCGTGTGGCATTGGCACAAGCCGTTGTGGTTGAGCCTGAAATATTATTGCTTGATGAGCCCACCAACCATTTGGATATATCATCTATTGAATGGCTTGAGGATTTTGTCGCCTCCTTTCAAGGTGCTGTGTTATTTATTACACATGACCGCTACTTCTTAGATGCCGTGGCAGAAGAAATCATTGAGTTAGACCGTGGGAAACTTACCCATTTTCAGGCAAGTTATGCCGAATATTTACATAAAAAAGCCGAATTATTAGACATTGAAGCCCGAGAACATAAAAAGTTCGATAAAATGCTCGCCAATGAAGAAAAATGGATTCGCCAAGGCATTCCAGCACGCCGCACCCGCAATGAAGGCAGAGTGCGTGCCCTTGAAGATTTAAGAAAGCAACGTGCTGCCCGCAAACTGCGTGGTGGTGATGTGGACTTGCGCGTGGCATCAGGTGTTAAACCTGGCAAATTATTGATTGAAGCCATTGATGTATGCCACAGCTTTGAAAAAGCAACCATTGTTGACAAATTCAACTGTAAAATCATGGCTGGTGAACGCATTGGTTTGCTTGGTCCTAACGGCATTGGCAAAACCACATTACTCAAAATTTTATTGGGTGAATTGCAGGCAAATGACGGTCGCATCAAACATGGTGTACGCCTTACCCCTGCATTCTTAACCCAAATCCGTGAACTAAACCCCGAAGCTAAACTGAAAGATATACTTGTACCCAGCGGCGGAAATTATGTACATATCGGCGGACATGAGCCACGGCATATTGTCAGCTATATGCAGGATTTCCTCTTTGATAAAGAGCTTTTAAATGCACGGGTGGCTGCATTGTCAGGGGGCGAGCGTGGTCGCCTTTTGCTTGCTAAACTGTTGCTCGAACCTGCAAATTTATTGGTGCTGGATGAACCGACCAATGACTTGGACATTGGCACACTTGCCGTACTCGAAGAAGCTTTAGCCAAATATCAGGGCACGGTGATTATCGTTAGCCATGATAGAGCATTTATGGATAGAACTGTGAGTAAAGTGTTGGCTTTTGAAGGTGATGGTAAGATTGTACCGATTGAAGGTGGTTATTCGGATTATTTGGCATGGAAAGAGCGTGCTATTTTACGTGAAAAAGAAGAAAAAGTCGCAACAAAAACAGTCAATGAAACAGCAAAAGTCGAAAAAACAGCTAAGGTTGTTAAAAAACTTGCCTATAAAGAGCAAAAAGAGCTGGACGAGCTGCCTGCGCAAATTGAAGCCTGGGAAAAAGAAAAAGAAAACATTGAAGCTCGGTTTTGCGACAATGACTATTTCAATAAAAGCCCTGAAGACTTTCAGAAAGATCAAAAACGATTGACTGAATTAGACGACTTATTAACCCATGCTTTTGAGCGCTGGGAAGCACTGGAAACGAAACAGCAAAGTTTCTAAGCAAAAAATTTAACTTCAATATCCCTAAAATAATCATTGCATTTTTTGTGCAATTTGAAAGAATGGAAATTCGCAACCTTCTTGCTTTCAAATACCACTAAGAAAAGAAGCTGCTTACCAAAATTTTCACGTTACAAAGGTGTGAGCAACCATGAGCACAAAGCGCTATAACAAAAAGAAACTTCGCGAATTACTACAGCACATGAGTAACCCTAAAGAGGTATTGGCATCACCCACCATTATTCCCAGCAAAGAGTTGTTATCATTAAGCTATGAAATGGGTACATACCCCTACCCTAAAAAAATGAGCAGCTCCACATATGAAAAAGAAAAAAAGCTCTTACAAATTGAGCTGCTCAAAGTTCAAGCTTGGGTCAAAGAATCTGGACAGCGCATACTGAGTATTTTTGAAGGTCGCGATGCCGCGGGTAAAGGTGGAGCCATCAAACGATTTAATGAACACCTTAACCCTAGGGCATGTCGCGTGGTTGCATTGGAAAAACCCAATGAGCGCGAACGTGGACAATGGTATTACCAGCGTTATATCAAACACTTACCCACGCATGGGGAAATGGTTTTTCTTGATCGCTCTTGGTACAATCGAGCAGGCGTAGAATATGTCATGGGGTTTTGTAACCAAGAAGAATACCTCACCTGTTTACAACAAACACCATTGCTCGAAACCATGCTTGTGGACTCTGGCTTACACCTTTTTAAATACTGGTTCTCTGTGAGCCGGCAAGAGCAACTCCGTCGCTTTCATGCTCGAACCCACGACCCTTTAAAACAATGGAAGTTAAGTACTGTTGATATTCAATCTTTAGACAAATGGGATGCATACACCCAAGCCAAATTAACCATGTTTAAACATACCAACTCGAAAAAAGCACCGTGGACTGTTGTGAAATCGGATGATAAAAAACGCGCGCGTATCAACTGCATTCGCCATTATTTACACAACCTAGACTACACCAACAAAGATGAGTCTGTGGCATGTGCGCCTGACCCCAATATCGTGGGAGGTGTCGATAGCAAGCTCGATTACTCCAACAAAGCTGAAACTAAAAAATAACCCTGTACCATATCCCATATGCTTTTGTCTTGGCCCAGCTGTATACTTAACCTATGCCTTGTTGATGTTTTCGCTTAAACCTTGCAGATTGCACACATGAATACAGGCAAACATATTGCGGCAGTTGATATGGGTACCAACTCATTTCACATGATTATTGCCAAAGCAGAAGCACACGGTGCATTCCATATTGTCGATAGAATGAAACACTGGGTAAAATTAGGCGATGGTGTTGATAAACGCGGTCGCCTGAATGAAGAAGCTATTGCTCGCATGCTTGAAAGTCTCAAGTTTTTTAAACAATTGGCAGAAAGTTACAATGCGGAAATACATTGTATTGCAACCTCAGCTATGCGTGATGCGCCCAACCGAAATGCCATTGCTAAACGTATCCGTAGAGAACTGGATTTGGTCGTTGAGATTATTAATGGTGAGGAAGAAGCACGGCTGGTCTTTCAGGGTGTTCGCTCTGAAGGGTATATTCGTGAAGAACCTGCTTATATTATTGATATTGGTGGTGGCAGCACGGAAGTGATTGTGGGCAACAATACTGATGGCGTTCTGGCAGCAGAAAGTTTGGACATGGGTGCGCGTCGTTATTCTCGAAAATTCTTTTCCACAGGGAACTATACTGCGCTTCAAGTCAAAAAATGTCGTGCCGCAGCTGCTAGCAAAATTCAAGCTGTTGCCTCTGATTTTAAACCTTTTGATGTACATGCCGTGTATGGCACTTCAGGCACCATTCGCAGCTTAGCCGAAGTGGTCGCCAGTTTTTATGGTCATGAAGACAACACCCACTTAACCCTACGCGATTTAAAACAAGCTTTGCCCAAACTCATTGATGCCGTTAAAAACAATACGTTGCCATCAAGCATTGAGCCCGAACGCCAAGCTACCTTGGTCGCAGGTTGCATGATTCTCAAAGAAGTGATGCGTGCATTACACATTAAATCCTTACGTATTTGTCCCAGTGCCTTGCGCGAAGGTATTATTTATGACCGTATTGCCAGCACAGGTCGCTTACCCTCTCGCCCCATCAAAGCAGCCAGCAAAGCCATGGCAAAACGCTTTAACCTTAACCGCATCCAAATCAAACGGGTCACCCAAACAGCTGAAATTATTTTTAAAGCATACGCCAAACACTTGGATTTAAATGAAGAGGCTTATCGTTTACTTATTGCCGCCTGCCAGCTACACGAAATCGGTTTAACCATGAGCCATAAAAAAATCCATCTGCATGGCAGTTATATCATTGGTAATTCTAACCTCACGGGCATTACCCAACGCCAACAGCAGATGTTGGCAGCCATGGTTCGCTTTCACCGCAAAACTAGCCCCAACAACAAACACCTCGCCTTCAAAGGCATGAGAAGCAAAGACACCCGTGTCACCATTGCTTTAGCCGCAATCCTACGACTTGCCGCAGCGCTCAACCGCACCAAAAGCGGTGATGCTGCACAACCTGAAATCATTGAGAAAAAAAATAAATGGTTATGGTTGTTTGATGCACAATGGTTTGATGAACATGATGTATGTATTTGGAATGGTGAACAAGAAAAACGACCTTTCGTCAAACTCATCGGCAAAGCCATTCAGTTTAAGCAGAAAGACAGCTAAGATCATGTCTAGCAATATCAATTTTATCAAAAAACTCTTTTTCTTATCCGATAAACGTCGGTTTTCTTTGTTCCTCCCCTTTTTACTCATGCGTGCATCTTTAGAAGAGTATGATAACAACTGGAGCAAGGTGCGCATTCGTTTACCCTTGAACTGGGTATCTAAAAATGCAGCAGGTAATATGTTTGGCGGCTTTCAAGCTAGCCTTGCTGACCCTATTCCTGCCATGGCTTGCATGCGAAAGTTTCCCAACCACAGGATTGCCACCAAAAAGTTAGAGATTAATTTTATTCGCGTCGGCAACTCTGACTTAATGCTTCATTTTGATTTTGATCCAGCTCAAGAGCAACAAATTCGTGAAGAATTGGCAGAGCATGGTCGCGCCACACCTTGTTTTGATATGACTTACATCCGAGCTGATGGGAAAATTTGTTCAACCATCAAAAATACCGTTGCCATTCGCCCTTTGGGTTATGTCAGCCACTTAGAAAACACACCATAAAAAAAACCGCCCTAACCCAAAGGTTAAGACGGCTTTTAAAAGAATCCAAAGATTCGGTTTGCTGGGAAGGTTTGAATGACCTAAAATTGAAGCAATCATAAAATAAAAGTGTCAGTTTCAAGGCAAAGATGTGTAGTTATAGCACCGCTATTACAAATATCTTTAACGTAGAAAATGGCTATCTTTTATTTGTTGATAGCGATATTTTAGGTTGTTCAGAGCTTCCTTAGTATTCGCGACGTTGACGGGCGCGGATACGACGAAGACGCTTCATAAGACGCTTGCGTGCTGCAGCTTCTTTACGTTTTTTCGCCACAGAAGGTTTTTCATAAGCTTCACGACGACGGCACTCACTAATAACACCACCACGCTCAACTTGCTTACGGAAACGTTTGATAGCCATTTCAATTGGCTCATCAGTACTCACTCTAATTCCTGGCATGTAAAAACATCACCCCCTTGGGCAAACCGCAAAATTTATACGCTAAACGTATAACCTTTGTATGAAGCTTGACTATGTGCCAACTCCTGCAAAGGGTCGCGCATTATGGGTGTGGAATCAATGAAGTCAAATCAGAAGAAATCAAGCGTGTTTCGTGCAGCGGCAAAAGTTGGTAGCTGGACCATGCTATCCCGCATTTTAGGTTTTATTCGCGACATTTTTATTGCCCGCCTTTTGGGTGCCAGCCCACTTGCCGATGCCTTTTTTGTCGCTTTTAAACTACCCAACTTCTTCCGTCGCATGTTCGCAGAAGGTACCTTAACCGTTGCTCTTGTCCCCGTGCTTGCCGAGCAACGCAAAAAAAGCGAGGCAGACGCACATGCATATTTAAATGCTCTTGCAGGTTTGCTGCTTGCCGCCCTGCTCTTGTTCACCATTGCTGGCATGGTCTTCATGCCTTGGTTGCTCTTCGCCTTTGCCCCTGGTTTCCATGATGAGCCAGACCGTTGGCAACAAGCATTAACCCTTGCCCGCATCATGTTTCCTTATTTGGCTTTGATTTCACTGGCAGCCATGTCTTGGGCTGTGCTCAATGCTTATCGCAAGTTTTCTGTCGCAGCGGCAAGCCCTGCATTGCTAAACATCGCCATTATCTTTGCTGCCATTATTTTAGCCCCTTTACATGATAACCCTGCCGAAGCATTGGCTGTGGGTGTAATGCTGGGTGGTGCGCTGCAACTTGCCATTCAATTCCCTGCCCTCAAACGCATTGGCTGGATTCCCAAACCCACGTGGAAACCTAAGCTACCTGCCATTCATGACACTTTAAAATTGTTTGGGCCTGCAGTGCTTGGCATTGCCGCCGTACAAATCAATATCTTGGTCGGCACCATTTTAGCCACCCTTTTACCCACAGGTGCGGTATCTTATTTGTATTATGCAGACCGAATTGTCCAACTTCCGCTTGCGCTATTTGGTATTGCTATGGGCACAGCTCTGCTTCCTGCTTTGTCTGAGCATTTAGCCCATGGGCGCAACAAAGAAGCCACACAAGATTTAAGAAAAGGTTTAACTTGGCTAACATGGATTATCCTACCATCCATGGTGGGTATTTTATTCCTCGCCGAGCCGATTATCCGCACGCTTTTCGAGCATGGTAAATTCACAGCCCTTGATGCAGCCAATACATCCCATGCCTTGCAAGCTTATAGTGTAGGTCTATTGGTCTTTTGCTGGGCACGCGTATTGTCCACAGCCTGTTTTGCTGGAAAAGATGCCAAAGCACCAATGAAATTCGCGTTTTATACAGTGATTGTAAATATCATTCTCGCTGTAGTTTTGATGCAGCCCCTAGGTTATGTGGGTTTGGCTCTAGCATCAGCGCTCGCATCTTTCTTTAATGTAGGTTTATTATGGATACACCTACATCAAAAACACGGTGCTATCTTTGATGTTTCAAGCTGGAAACGTATGGGTTCCGCAGCCCTTGCCTGCACCCCTATGGCAGCATGGCTTTATTACATACCCCAATTGTGGGCATTTCCCAGCAATAAACTGATGCAATTTGCATGGTTAACAGCCTTAGTCGTTGGTAGCATGTTCACTTTCTTTGCTTCGGCTTGGTTTTTAGGCGAACGCAAGCTTCTGAAGCGAACATAACACAGTCATGTCAGGTACAGTCGGGACACCTTTGAGATTCCTCCATTGCAGTCGGAATGACACCAGACTTCTTTTTATGTAAGCTTGAACTTTGATTGAAGGGGACAGACCATGCAACGCGAAATCTTTGTTTATGATATAGAAACCGTACCCGATGCCGATGCCACTCGCAGGTTATTGGGCAATGAAAACATGGATGATTTTGAAGCCCGCGATGCATTATCAGCCTATTTCTTAGAAAAAACCGATGGCAGAAATGATTTTCCCCGCCAACCTTTTCATCAGGTTGTTGCCATCAGTTATGTGCACCTCACCCGCGAAATCGGCGAAGAAGGTTCAGAGCTAAGCATCAAACGCATTGCCACTGGTGGCACAGCCGAATCCAGCGAAGAAGAAATGCTACAAGGATTTTTCAAAATTATTGAACAACGCGCACCCCAATTGGTCAGCTTTAACGGCAGAGGTTTTGATATGCCTGTGCTCAAATATCGTGCTATGGTGCATGGTTTATCTTGCCCAAGGTGGTTTAAAGAAGGCGATAAATGGAACAACTACGAAACCCGCTATTCCCATAACTACCACTTGGACTTACTCGAAGTGTTATCCGATTTCGGCGCATCCGCCAGATGCTCTATGCACGAAGTCGCCACAGCTTTTGGTATCCCTGGCAAGCTAGACACCGCAGGAGATGATGTGCGCGGCATGTTTGAAGGTGGCGAGATTGATGCTATCCGCAATTATTGCGAAACCGATGTTTGCACCACTGCCCTCATCATGTTCCGCTGGATGTTATTTAAAGGTGAACTCTCTGAAGGCGCTTATGCCCGTGCCATCCTCGGCATGCGCAACTACCTTGAATCTGAAAGCGAACATCGCCCCCACTTGGTAGAGTTTTCAGAAGCATGGAAAAGCGAATAGTATGTTTAATGGTTTAGAGTTAAAGTAATCTTTTCTCTCTTTACCCATTGATTCTAGGAGGATATTATGATTAAAGAAGGGAAAATTATTGTCCCGACTGACTTTTCAAAGCAGTCCGATGAAGCACTCAGGCGTGCGGTTGTACTGGCAGTCCAACTTCATGCTGATATTCACTTGATCCATGTCATCGAGCCGCCTGTCTTTGTAGATGGTGACTTGATTTTAATTTCACCTATGGATGACACGAATAAGGCACAGCATCAAATGGCACAGAAACGCCTCAACAAACAGGCGGCAAGTGTCGACATTCCGATAATTATTCATTTGGAAGATACTCAGGGTAGCCCTGCCAGAACTATCTGTAATTTTGCCCAAGCTATGCCTGCGGATTTGATAATCATTGGTCGTCATGGTGAGAAAGGTGTGCTTGAACATTTGCTCCTCGGCTCTACTGCTGAGCGTGTCGTGCAACATGCTCCCTGCTCAGTGTTGGTAACCATGCCGCATGGGATACTAGCTAATCAAGCATGAGATAAAAAGCAAAGTGGGCCAGATCAATCTTTACACATCCCTTTATTTTTCAATGGCTTATAGGTTTCATCTACCTGAAGCACCCTTTAATATTTTATCCTTTTATATTAGATGGTTACTATATATTTCTAGCGGCTTCAAACTAAATCCCAGCCTTTAACAACGCCTCAAGATAAGCAATATCTTCCAAGTCTTTGCTGCGAATATCATCACCCAGTTTTTTGAGTTTAATCATATCTTCAATGGATGGAATTAGCAGCTTGCCATGCTCAAGGCAAACTTCTTTGGCATTGGCTTCAATGGCATCATATTCTACCAGCTCTTTGTCATAGTTGTATGCCCGCTTAAATAAAAAGAAATCAAACTTACATTCTTCATAATAAGCTACCATGCGCCCAGCGCGATTGCTATCGATTTCAAAGCCGTGTGCCGTTAAAATCTCAACCAACTCATCATTGGCAATGCGCACCCATAAATCATAATCCAATGAGCGTTGTGGTTTCCCGTACAAAAATAGTGCCGCACCACCAATTAACATACTGCGCCCATGATGTTGCGTTATCCTCTGCATCAAAGCGGCAGCTTCTTCTATGGGCGTGCGATGCCACATAAGCTTTGCTCCTTTTCTTGATTGATTAAAACTTGCACCCGCTGCTGGGGCGATAAGGATAAAATCCAAGCTGAATTTTCTGCATCCCTAGCATTCTCCCCTTGCAACTGTAATCGCTTGGCAAAGCTGGCACGTTGTTTTGTCTCAACCTGCGGCAAGGTTTGTCTTTCTTTTTGCGGCGTATGCAAAACATCTTTTTCAATGTTTAAAATTAGTAGTGCTGCCAAACAAGTATGTAAGCTTACCGAAGCATCGCCTGACTCTAATTTGCGTATGGTTGGGATGGTGACATGCAGCGCCTCTGCAAGCTTGGCTTGCGTCAAACCTTGGGCTTGCCGCGCAGCACAAATCACTGCTCCCAGTTTACCCGACTGCTGGCGCACAAAAAGTTTAATATTATTTTTTCTTAGCATCACACAAGCATTATAGAAATAATAATTTCTTTTTGTCAACATATGGTAATTATTATTTCTTCTAATATACTGTTGTCAAATAAAAGTACAGTGCCCACTGTGGTTTTTAGTTACATCGCTGAAAAGTGACTGCGTAATTGTTTTCCTTTCCAAACAATACAAACAGCACTTTTATAAGCCCAAAAGTGAATAACCATTTACTCCTTTTGTTCAACTCTATTAAACGTTAGGATTTTGGCATGTATCAACATGCAATTATCGGATTGGAAGGTTTAACGCTTACCGACCAAGAAAAAGATTGGCTTCAAAATCATACGCCCAAAGGCGTGATTTTATTTGCACGCAATGTGCAAAGCCCTGAACAAACCAAAGTATTGCTTGAAGATGTACGCAAACATGCAGGTAAAGGTATTTGGGCAGCGATTGATGAAGAGGGCGGTCGGGTTCACCGCATGCCATGGGTACCATTTAATAAGCGCACTCAAGCTGCTGATTTTGGTGCGTTGTATAAAAAAGATGCGGATGAAGCCATCAAGCAAGTGTTTAAGGATAGTTATCAAGCAGGCACTGCTTTAAAAGAGCTTGGCTTTACCCATAATTGTGCGCCCGTATTGGATATTTTTTATCCGCAAGGCGACCCAATTATTGGCAATCGCGCCTATGCCAAAGATGCAGACAGCATCGCCACACTGGCAACCGCATGTATGTTTGGTTTACACGATGCGGGCATTGATGCCATTGGTAAACATTTTCCAGGCCACGGTAGGGCCGATACTGATTCTCACCTTGCCATGCCAGAAGTAGATGCCGATTTAAACACCATTTTGAAAGAAGCCGATGCCTTTCCGCAACTGTTTCAAAAAGGTTTGAAACATATCATGACCGCGCATGTAGCATACCCAAACATCAACAAAGACGTGGCAACATTTTCTAAATATTGGCTGCAAGATGTGTTGCAAAACGACATGGCATTTAAGGGCGATATTTGGAGCGATGATTTATGCATGAAAGGCTGCGGTATGCCCGTGCCTGAAGCGGCTGAAAAAGCCATGGATGCTGGGTGCACTGTGCTTTTGGTTTGTGAGCCTGATGGGGTGCAAGAATTTATGCAAGCGTTTACATCATGAACATGTATAGCTATAAAAGGCAGCAACCCAAAAAACACCGTCATACCCAGCTTGATTGGGTATCCATGGACTCCCGCCTTCGCGGGAGTGACAAAATAGGTTAAGATGGCAGCCAAATCTTTATATATTTGCCAGTCCTGTGGCTCCGAACAACGTAAATGGCAAGGACAATGCCCAGATTGTCATGAATGGAACTGTATTTCTGAGCAGGCCGTGGAAATCACAGGCTTTCGCAATCAAAAACAAACATCCATTGGCAACGCTTTAAGCCCAGAGCCGATTACCGAAATTAACAGCAAAGATACACCGCGCCGTGTAACCCATATTGAAGAATTGGATAGGGTGCTTGGCGGTGGTTTGGTGCGTGGTTCTGCCGTGTTGATTGGCGGCGACCCTGGTATTGGTAAGTCTACATTATTATTGCAAGCCAGCGCCAAACTTGCTGAACATCACGGCACAGTTTTGTATATCACAGGCGAAGAATCAGCACGGCAAGTACACTTAAGGGGTGAGCGCATCGATGCCTTGCACGAGGACTTACAACTCACCACATCGTGCGATTTGGAAGCCATGCTTTCCACCATTGCCAAGTTTAAACCGCACACCGTGATTATCGATTCCATTCAAACGACCGTCACCAGCCAACTATCTTCAGCACCCGGCACAGTATCCCAAGTGCGCGATTGTGCAGCGGCTTTGATTGCTAGCGCAAAACAGCTTGGCCATGCCTTGATTTTGGTCGGGCATGTCACCAAAGATGGTAGCATTGCTGGACCTCGCGTGTTGGAACACATGGTCGATGCCGTGCTTTATTTTGAAGGCGATAGGGGACACAACCATCGCGTACTTCGCGCCGTTAAAAACCGATTTGGTCCTGCGGGTGAAATCGGTGTATTTGAAATGAGTGACAAAGGGCTCACAGGTATTCGTGATGCGTCGCGTTTATTCTTGGCTGAGCGTGCTGTGGATGTACCAGGCTCTGTGGTGGTGGCGTGCATGGAAGGTACCCGCCCGATTTTGGTGGAAATTCAAGCCTTAGTGGCACCCACTGTGTATGCCACGCCCAAGCGCTCAACCGTGGGCGTGGATGCCACTCGGGTGGCCATGCTTACAGCTGTATTGGAAAGGCGTGTCGGCATTCCTTTGGGTACACAAGATATTTATGTGAATGTAGTGGGCGGCGTAAAACTTTCTGAACCAGCATCCGACTTAGGCGTAGTCCTCGCTATTCTTTCTGCATTCCAAGAAAAACCTCTGCCCTCTGACTTGGTGGTATTTGGTGAGGTTGGATTAACAGGTGAAATTCGCGCCGTGGGTGCGCCAGAAGCCAGAGCCAAAGAAGCAGCGAATTTGGGCTTTTCACAACTGCTTTTACCACAAGGCAATTTTACAAGGGTGCAGGAAGCGAATATCGCTGCTATCCTACGCCCATCAAAAGAAGGTAAAGATTGGCAAAGTATGCCAGCCAAACATTTGAGCAGCGCCGTGCAACTTGCATTTTAGTCATGACTTCAAACGTTTAGACCTTCAATAATAACGAGGCTGATGTGAATTATTTTGATTACATCCTCATAACTATCGTGGGTTTATCCATGGTATTATCGATTTGGCGTGGTTTTGTGCGTGAAATCATTTCATTGATTGGCTTAATTTTAGCCTTTTTTATCGCTGGGCGCATGTCTAGTGATGTAGGTGCCTTGCTTCACGACTGGATTGAAAACAATACCATTGCCAATGTCGCAGGTTTTGTACTTATTTTTGTATTTATCATGATTGTTGTTGGTTTAATCAGTGCTTTAATTCGCAAATTGGTGGATATGGCTGACTTAACAGCAACAGACCGTACATTGGGCGTGTTTTTTGGTGCCGCTCGAGGTATATTACTTATTGGTGTTGCCTTTCTCGTTTACACATCTTATGCCAAACCCGACCAAACTTGGATGCAAAAAAGTCTGCTTACCCCATACGCCCTACAACTCAGTGATTTGATTGGTAAAACCATACCCAAAGATTACCCCCTATCAACCCAGAATGGCGCAGCAAAAAACCAACTACCATCTGTGAAACAGGTGGTAAAAAGTGCTGTAGAGACAGCCAAAGATCATATTTCTGACCAAGACCAAGAAGCCATGAAATCACTTTTATTAGACACCATTAAGGATGCCAAACCATGAGCAACACTAGCTTAAACGAAACCCACTTCGATGATGATCATTTCCGCGATGAATGCGGTGTATTTGGTGTGTTAGACCATCCAGAGGCCGCCAACCTCACTTACCTAGGGCTTTACGCCTTACAACATCGTGGTCAAGAATCTACGGGGATTATTTCCACAGATGGCACCAATTTTAATAACCACCGTGGCATGGGTTTGGTATCTGATGTATACCAAAAAGAAGATATTGTGAAATTAGAAGGTCGTATTGCTATTGGTCATGTGCGTTATTCTACGGCTGGTGACTTGGGTCTACGCAACTGCCAGCCATTTATGTACCAATATGCACATGGTGGTATTGCCATGTGCCACAATGGTAACATTGTTAACGCCGAAGCCTTACGCAAAGGTCTTGAAAAAGACGGGTCTATTTTTCAATCAACATCAGATACCGAAGTGATTATTCACTTATTGGCAAAAAGCAGTGGCAATAGCACCCGCGAACGCCTTACCGATGCAGTAAAACAACTCGAAGGCGGTTTTTCCGTATTACTGATGACTGAAACACGTTTGTTTGGTGCACGCGACCCCAATGGTATTCGCCCTTTAGTGCTTGGTAAACTTGACGGTTCATGGGTGATGGCAAGCGAAACCTGTGCGTTTGACTTGGTGGGTGCAGATTTTGTGCGCGATGTTGAAGCAGGTGAATTGGTGGTCGTTGACCCTGATGGCACACTACGCTCCTATTTCCCTTTCGAAAAACCGGCCATAAAATTCTGTGTGTTTGAATATGTGTATTTTGCGCGCCCAGATTCCACACTTGAAGGTGTGAATGTATATCAAGCGCGTCATAATATTGGTGTTGAGCTTGCCAAAGAGTCCTATGTGGATGCCGATATGGTGATTCCCGTTCCTGATTCAGGCGTACCACCAGCCATGGGTTTTGCCCTTGAGGCGGGTATTCCATTTCAAATGGGTTTAATACGTAACCATTATGTAGGGCGCACATTTATTGAGCCCAAACAAAGCATTCGTAACTTTGGTGTGAAGCTTAAACTTAACCCCAATCGTGATATGATTGCAGGCAAACGTGTTATTTTGGTGGACGACTCTATCGTACGCGGAACAACCAGCCGTAAAATCGTCGAAATGGTACGCGCAGCAGGTGCTACAGAAATTCACATGCGTATCTCCAGCCCACCAACCAAACATTCATGTTTTTATGGTATCAATACCCCAACTTCTGAAGAACTCATGGCAAATCAAATGAACTTGGACGAAATGTGTAAGGCAATTGGTGCAGACTCGTTAGCCTTTGTATCCAATGAGGGTTTATTCAAAGCTGTAGGCAAACCCCGTGAGTTGCATTGTGATGCATGTTTTTCTGGTGATTATCCTGTACCAGTTAATGAAAAACGCTCACCACAACTCTCACTACTGCGTTATTACGATAAACGCCCATCGTGAAACCCAACCACCATGCGCTTGAACACCTATGGTACGCGACACAATGGTCGTTTGCTGGTTTAAAAGCGGCTTGGCAATACGAACAAGCTTTTCGTATTGAAATTATCGCTTCATTATTCATTGTACCCCTTGCTTTTTATTTGGGTGAAGGGGCAATTGAACAAGTTTTAATGCTTGGCGCTTGGTTACTGGTGATTATTGTAGAGCTTTTAAACTCTGCCATTGAAGCAACCGTTGATCGCATTGGTACAGAGCATCATGAACTGTCAGGACGCGCTAAAGACCTTGCTTCAGCAGCTGTATCGTTGTGCGGTATTACGTTTATAGTCACTTGGGTAATACTCTTACTTCACTAAATGTCTTGGAAAGCTAACCCCTATATCCGCCTCATGCGCTTGGATAAACCCATTGGTACTTTTCTATTATTGTGGCCAACCTTGTGGGCATTGTGGCTGGCAACCAACGGGCAACCTGACCCTTTTATTCTTCTCGTATTTGTTGCTGGTGTCTTTCTCATGCGCGCTGCTGGCTGTGTGATCAACGACTTTGCCGACAGAAAAGTCGATGGCAAAGTCAAACGTACAGCCCATCGACCTCTTGCCACGGGTGAAGTCACATCCAAACAAGCATTAACCCTCTTTTTCACGCTTGTTTCACTTGCTTTTATGCTTGTGTTAACACTGGACTGGAACACCATTATTTTATCCGTAGTCGCCCTTTTCCTAGCCGCAATTTACCCATTCATGAAGCGTTATACCCATTTGCCACAGGTATTTTTGGGTGCTGCATTTGGCTGGGCAATTCCTATGGTTTATATGGCAAGCCTTGGGCATATTACGCTAGAAGCATGGTTGTTATTTATTGCAAACGTATGCTGGGTATTGGCCTATGATACCATGTATGCCATGGTTGATTATGATGATGACATCAAGATTGGTGTAAAATCAACGGCTGTATTATTTGGTAAATACAATGCACTTTGGATTGGTTTATTCCAATGTTCTTTTTTAGGTATCATGATATGGATAGGGCAAAGCAAAAACCTAGGTATGTTTTATTTTACTGCTCTTGCTACCGCTGCTTTATTTGCGCTATACCATCAATATTTAATTTCTGCATGGAAACGTGAGGATTGTTTTAAAGCATTTTTACATAATAATGTGCTTGGTGCTGTTATTTTTCTCGGATTATTCCTAGATTACGCCTTCGCTTAATTAGCCTACTTTATTTCGGAGACATCAGATGACCCATATTCGTATCGCAACACGCAAATCACCACTTGCCCTTTGGCAAGCAGAATGGGTCTCTGCTGAATTGGAGCGTTTATTTCCTGGCACAACCACTGAACTGGTCAAGATTGTAACCAAAGGCGATAAAATCTTGGATGTTCCGCTCGCCAAAGTCGGCGGTAAAGGTTTGTTTACCAAAGAAATTGATGAAGCATTGCTTGATGGCAGGGCAGACATTGCAGTTCACTCCATGAAAGATGTACCAACAGAGCTTCCAGCAGGTACTTCAATCAGAGCACATCCCAAACGTGAAGACCCGCGCGATATTTATGCCACCGTCACAGGTGGTGATTTGGATTCATTGCCTGAAGATGCAACCATCGGCACCTCAAGTTTGCGCCGCATTGCCCAAATCAATGCCAAATACCCCAAATTTAAATGTGTTTCAATTCGCGGTAATATTCAAACTCGTCGTAACAAATTGGGTACAGAAGTGGATGCTGTCATCCTAGCAGCCGCTGGTATCAAACGCATGGGTATGCAAGATCAAATGCATGGTTATCTGGAAGTAGGGGATGTATTGCCCGCCGTTGCCCAAGGCACATTAGGCATACAAACCAAAGATGATAATGATGAAGTCAATCGCATGGTTGATGCCTTAAATGATGCGGAAACCGTATTTAGAACCCAAGCAGAACGCGCATTTTTAGCCCGTTTAGAGGGTGGCTGCCAAGTGCCTATCGGCGCATATGCCACTTTAGATGGTGAAAACCTACACCTTGATGGCTTAGTCGGCTCTGTAGATGGCAAAACATTAATTCGCCGCCAAGTTTCTGGCTCAAAACATGACGCTGAAAGCTTAGGTATTCAGCTTGCAGATACCATTTTAGACCTTGGTGCTAGAGAAATCCTTCAAGCTTTATATGAAAGCCAAGGCAATGGTTAATTGAACATCAACAAACTCGTTATTGCTAGCAATAACAAGAAAAAACGCGCTGAAATCGAACAAATTTTAGAACACTTAAACATCAAAGTTGTGCCCGCTTCAGAAACAAACTTTGTCGATGTAGTTGAAGATGCAGACACTTTTTCAGGCAATGCGAAGAAAAAAGCTTATGCTTTTATGCAAGCCAATCAATGTGCTGCACTTGCTGATGATTCAGGTTTATGTGTGTCCGCCCTTGATGGTGCACCAGGTGTATACTCTGCTCGGTTTGCAGGTGAACATGCCACTGATGCAGATAACAACATCAAACTTTTACATGATTTAAAGGGCATAAACGACCGTTCAGCACATTTTGTTTGTGCTTTGCACCTATCTGTACCCAATCATGAAGATATCACCGCTGAGGGCAAAGTGAATGGCTTTATTGTGGAACAAGAAACAGGCGACACAGGCTTTGGTTATGACCCGCTATTCTTCTGCCCTGAATTAGGCAAAACATTTGCCCAAAGCACACCCCAAGAAAAAGCCGCTATTTCCCACCGTGGTCGCGCACTCAGAGCCCTTCAACAGAAACTTTCTAAATAGCCTTTATTTCCTTGTTTTGACCTAAAAGCATCACCTTGTTACGCTTATTTTGTAGTGTTGGAGGTGACTTATGTTTATCAGCGCACTGGAACTGTTTAAAATTGGTATTGGCCCTTCAAGCTCACACACCATGGGGCCCATGCTTGCCGCACACACGTTTATACAATCATTAAAACAACATCTGCCACCACAGTCTGAAAAACTTCAAATCCGTTGCACCCTCAAAGGCTCATTATCAGCAACAGGTAAAGGTCATGCTACTGACCGTGCTGTTGCGCTAGGACTCCACGGTTACTTGCCCAATGATGTAGCAGACCATGATTTGGATGTATTAACACAACGCATTTGGTCAAGTCACTTCATCACCATTCATGGTGAACAGCGTGTGGCGTTTTGTGCGGACTCCAATATTATATTTGATACAGGAAAACCTCTGCCTGAACACCCCAACGGTATGATTTTTGAGCTTTTGGATGATGCTGGGAACATTATAATTTCCGAAACATACTTCTCTATTGGCGGTGGTTTTATCAACTCCGCCTCTGAAATCAAACAGCTGGTTGCACCCCTAAAAATGCAAAACAACAACACAGTGCCTTATGCTTTTGACACCGCAGAAGTCATGTTAGCCATGGCAAAAAAAAGCAAGCTATCCATTGCTGCCATGAAACAAACCAATGAAACACAAACCCTTGATACACAAAAACTTTATGCTGGTTTAGACAAAACATGGCAAGCCATGACCCAGTGTATTCAACGTGGGTTGGATACAGAAGGGACATTGCCAGGTGGCTTAAACATCGCCAGACGCGCCAAACAATTACAACAGAAACTTCTCGCCCAAAACAACACCAACATGAATGATTGGTTATGTGCCTATGCCATGGCTGTGAACGAAGAAAATGCGGCAGGGCATATGGTGGTGACTGCACCCACCAATGGTGCAGCAGGAGTGATTCCAGCCGTGCTTTATTATTGGATGCAATATGAAGGTGGTACAACACAAGATGTGCGTGATTTTTTATTAACTGCGAGTGCAATTGGTGGCATTATCAAACACAACAGCTCCATTTCTGGTGCCGAAGTTGGATGTCAGGGTGAAGTTGGCTCTGCAGCAGCCATGGCAGCAGCAGGTTTGTGCGCTGTGCGGGGCGGAACACCCAAACAGGTGGAACATGCCTCTGAAATGGCATTAGAACATCATTTAGGCATGACTTGTGATCCTGTGGGCGGCCTAGTACAAGTTCCCTGCATTGAACGCAATGGGTTTGGTGCAATAAAAGCATACACCGCCGCATCATTGGCTATGCATGGCACGGGTGAACATTTTATGTCTTTGGATAATTGTATTGCTGCGATGAAACAAACGGGGGAAGAAATGTCTGTTAAATTTAAAGAAACATCATTGGGCGGGTTGGCGGTAACCATTACAGAGTGTTAAACACCATCTCTAAATGACTTGTCTACATGACTTGAATTCAGGTGATTTATTTACCATAAACCGCATTTAAACCCTCTAATAATAGCAATTCGCGTGTTTGTTTGCCTTTCACAATTGCATCAGGGTTTTCACCAATTTCTTCAAGTAACATGCGAGCATAAGTGCTTTTTTCTGCATCTTTCATACGTCGCCAATCGATTCTATCAATAATACCATCACCATTTTTATCAAACTTTACTGTCACTGGCGATGGGTTGCTCTGCACCACTTTTGTTTTCGCTGCACAACCCAAAAGTGGCAGTGTTAAAAACACTGCCACCCCCAGAATAAACAGCTTATTCAAGCGATTGACCTCTTAATAACGATAGTGGTCAACTTTGTATGGACCTTCCACAGGCACACTGATGTAATCGGCTTGCTCTTGGGTTAAAGTGGTTAAATTCACGCCAATTTTTGCCAGGTGTAAACGTGCAACTTTCTCATCCAAACGTTTGGGTAATACATACACTTCATTACCATAATTGGCATGATTTTCCCAAAGCTCAATTTGTGCCATCACTTGGTTGGTAAATGATGCAGACATCACAAAACTTGGGTGGCCTGTTGCGCAACCAAGGTTCACCAACCTACCTTCTGCCAACAAGGTAATACGTTTACCATCTGGGAAAATAATTTGATCCACTTGTGGTTTTACATTTTCCCACTCGTATTGTTTCAAAGAAGCCACATCAATTTCATTATCAAAATGACCAATATTACAAACAATCGATTGGTCTTTCATGTTCAACATATGGTCATGCTGAATCACATGATAGTTGCCCGTAGTGGTTACAAAAATGTCGCCCAATTTACATGCATCATCCATTTCAACCACGCGATAACCTTCCATCGCTGCTTGAAGCGCACAAATTGGGTCAATTTCTGTTACCCAAACCGTTGCACCCATACCTTTAAATGCCTGAGCGCAACCTTTACCCACATCGCCATAACCAAGTACAACTGCAATTTTACCCGCAATCATCACATCAGTTGCACGTTTGATGCCATCCAATAAAGATTCACGACAACCATAAAGGTTATCAAATTTGGATTTGGTTACGGAATCATTCACATTAATCGCAGGGACTTTAAGTTTGCCTTCTTTCGCCATTTCATAAAGGCGGTGAACACCTGTTGTAGTTTCTTCAGATAAACCTTTAATATCTTTCAATAATTCAGGATATTTATCATGAATCAACTGGGTAACATCACCACCATCATCAAGAATCAAGTTGGGTGTCCAACCGTCTGGACCATGTACAGTTTGTTCAATACACCACCAAAACTCTTCTTCCGTTTCGCCTTTCCAAGCAAATGTTGGGATACCAACAGCAGCCATCGCCGCTGCTGCTTGGTCTTGTGTGGAGAAAATATTGCATGATGACCAGCGAATTTCCGCACCCAGCTCAACCAATGTCTCCATTAACACAGCGGTTTGAATCGTCATGTGTAAACAACCCACAATACGCGCACCAGCCAAAGGTTTTTTGCCTGCATATTCTTCGCGTAATGCCATCAAACCAGGCATTTCTGTTTCCGCAATTTTTACTTCTTTGCGGCCCCATTCTGCTAATGACATATCAGCGACTTTATAATCTGTAAATTCAGACATTCTCATACTCCTATAAAAGCATCACTTTCGTGATATAAAAATATGAGCACCGTTGTTTTTATTCAAACGACTGAGCCTAACGATGTTATTTTATGATAAAACAACATCGGCGCAGTGCTCCTCAGTCTAAATTGTTCACAAGACCTCTCGACTTAGCTAGCGGTGACACACATTGTGTCATTCCGACCGTAGTGGAGGAATCTTATTGTTTACGATTTCACAGCTGCCTTCAATGCATCCACTTTATCGGTTTTTTCCCAAGTGAATTCAGGAAGTTCACGACCAAAATGACCATAAGCCGCTGTTTTCGCATAAATAGGGCGCAATAAATCAAGTTCTTGCACAATACCTTTAGGACGCAAATCAAACACTTCGCGCACAGCTTCAGCAAGTTTGGCTTCATCCACTTTTCCTGTACCAAAGGTATTCACCATCACAGACAATGGACGGGCGACACCAATGGCATAAGCCACTTGCACTTCACAGCGATCTGCTAGCTCTGCAGCCACAATATTTTTCGCCACATAACGCATCATATAACAAGCCGAACGGTCTACTTTCGTTGGATCTTTACCTGAAAATGCACCGCCACCGTGATGTCCAAAACCACCATAGGTATCCACAATGATTTTACGACCCGTTACACCACAGTCACCCACTGGGCCACCAATCACAAAACGCCCTGTTGGATTAATGTGATATTCTGTTTTATCATGCAACAAACCCGTTTTATCCAATACAGGGTGTACAATTTCTTGCATCACACCAGCAACCAAGTCTTCATGACTAACATCAGCCGTGTGTTGTGTAGAAATCACCACCGCATCAATAGCTACCGGTTTAGAATTTTCATAACGCACTGTCACTTGTGACTTGGCATCAGGACGCAAATATTTCAACACACCCGTTTTACGAACTTCCGCTTGTTTTTCCATCAACTGATGCGACAAATGCACAGGCATAGGCATCAACACATCCGTTTCATTGGATGCATAACCAAACATCAAACCTTGGTCGCCTGCACCTTGATCCAAATCAAGACCTTCACCTTCATTCACGCCCGCTGCAATATCCACTGATTGTTTATCCATGGTCACCAACACCGCACAAGAGGCATAATCAAAACCCATATCTGATGAATTGTAGCCAATTTCTTTAATGGTATTACGTGCAATTTCTTGATAATCAATCACTGCCGATGTGGTAATTTCACCTGATAAAATCACCATGCCTGTGTTGACCATGGTTTCACATGCTACACGCGCAGTTGGGTCTTGTTTAAGGATTGCATCCAACACACTGTCGGATATTTGGTCTGCAACCTTATCAGGGTGACCTTCACCCACAGACTCTGATGTAAACACAAAATTTCTACTCATGATTCTTCCTATTCCAACTTTTTTTACGTTTAAGCAAATTCGGGTAGCTGCTCTGCATCAAACACAGGACCATCTACACACACCCGCTTATATTTTTCTTGTCCATCTTCAATGGTTTTCACCACACAACCCGCACACCCACCAATACCACATGCCATATACTCTTCCAAACTTAACTGCGCAGAAATACCCAAGTCACGTCCCAGTTTGGCTACAGCATGAAGCATCGGATGAGGGCCACACGATAACAATACACATCGCGCACGTTCCTCATCACTTAATGCTGTTAAATAATCACGCGCTAAATCTGGCACATGCCCTTCATAACAACCATACAGCCCTGCATTTGAAGCCAATCTGCAGGCAATACCACGCGCTTCAAGTGAAGATATGGTTAAAGTCGTGTTACCCGCAATGCCAGGCAACATAAATGCGGATGGTTTTAAAGCAAAAGGAAACGCAACCTCAGAGCCAGCAAACAACACTAAATCTGCTTTTTGAACCAAAGTATCTGCTACAAAAACCATGGGGGGCACACCAACACCACCGCCAATCAGAATATAACGTTTGCTTGTGTCTGACAAATCAAAAGGCACACCAATTGGCCCTAACATTGGTAAAACTTCACCCTTTTTGCGCTGTCCAAGTTGCACTGTGCCTTCACCAATTTTTTTATAAAGTAAATCGATGGTACCTTGTTCTGGATTGGTTAACATAATCGAAATAGGGCGGCGCAGCGGCAAAGCATCCGAAACACGAATGTGTACAAATTGCCCTGGGTTTGCTGTTTTTGCTGTTTTTGGTGCTTTTAAACGCATAATACACTGCTCCCCTTCATGGGATACATTGGCCAATATTTCTGCGTATTCTTCAAAAATTGTATTTCGTTGATTCTTCATGAGATGTGAATACTGAATAGTAAACACAGATTCGTCCATGAAATCCTTCAATGTTTAAATAATCACATGTGAATTGTCATCTTTTTTGGTTATGCTTACGCCATGAATCATCAAGAACTATGGGAAACCATTAAGCTCCGTTTATCACCACAATTATCGCCTGCAAAAATAGGTGCATGGATTGAACCTGTCTCCGCCCAATTGGATGATAATATTTTGACCCTCAAGGTACCCAATCAATTTTTTATTGATGGGCTAAAAAGTGACTGTGAACAACACATTTTAGATGCATTACAAACACTAAATTTACACCACATTCACTTAAAATATCTCATTGATACATCCATAGAACTCGCACCCGTTCAACAAACCAAAACATCTACCCATAAACAAAATATTGATGGTTTTATTGATGAACGTTTTACCTTTGAAAACTTTGTTGTAGGCTCAAGTAATGAGTTTTGCCACGCCGCAAGTTTAGCCGTGGCTGACCAGCCTGGTGCACAATACAATCCTTTGTATATTCATGGTGGTGTTGGTTTAGGAAAAACACACTTAATCAATGCCATTGCCAACCATTTGGTTGCACACAAAGATGTGCGTATTGCTTACCGAACAGGTGAACATTTTACCAACGAACTGATTGACGCTATCCGCGGGCAAAAAACCTCTGCCTTCCGAGATAAGTATCGTAAAGTTGATGTGTTAATCATTGATGATATTCAATTTATTGAAGGTAAACAAAGTACACAAGAAGAGTTTTTCCATACTTTTGATGCCCTACATAAAGCTCAAAAACAAATTATCCTCACTTCAGACCGAGATCCATCTGCTATTAAACATTTGGCAGAACGACTACGCTCACGCTTTAATTGGGGTTTGGTTGCTGACATTCAACCACCCAACTTTGAAACACGTATGGCAATTTTGAAAAGCAAAGTGGAGCTAGCTGGCATCACACTAGACGATGATATTTGTTTTTTACTTGCCTCTAAAATTTCCAGCAATGTTAGAGAATTAGAAGGTGCGCTTACACGTTTAACGGCTTATGCCAAACTTTCAGGTAAACCCATAACCATGGAATTAGCCCAAGATAAATTACGTGACCAACTTAATCTTCAATCCAAAACCATCACCATTGAAGACATCCAAAAACAAGTTGCCAACTATTATAATGTGCGTATCCAAGATATGAAATCTAAAATTCGTAAACGTAATATTGCGTACCCCAGACAAGTGGCTATGTATATCAGCAAAGAACTTACCAAAATGTCTATGCCTGAAATCGCTGATAAATTTGATAAAAAAGATCATACAACCATTTTATACGCACACCGGAAAATTCAAAATGAACGAAATCAAGACCAAGACTTTGATGATGAAATAAACCGCTTGATACTACTTCTTAAACAAGGATAACCTCATATGAGTTGTGTATAAACATACGTATAACATCACGATTATATTGTGGATAAGTTGTGATTTAAAAGATAATCTGTAATAAAAAATAAAAAAAGCATATTATCCGCAATCTATCCACAGGTTATAAGAATAAATATACACCGATTAACTTTATTTAAGTGTTTGTTTTGTTTATGATTAGCATGCTTATCCTACTTATAAACAATGCCTACGATGACGATAATTAAATATAATATAAGTGAGAGAATATAACAGTATGCATATTAAAATTTCCAGAACATCACTTTTTCAACAAATTCAACGCTGTCAAAATATCGTTGAAAAAAGGAATACCAATCCAATTTTAGCAAATATTTTATTTGAAACTGTAGAGCAAACATTAAAACTTACAGCCACAGATCTCCAAGCAACGTACACAAGTACACAAAGCGTTGAAGTTCTAAATTCGGGTTCATTTACAGTTGAAGCCAAAAAGATTTTTGAAATTGTACGTGAATTAAATCCTGAAACACCTGTTGAACTAAAAACAGAAGGTTCTTTTTTAGATATTACCAGTGGCGGTGTAAAATTTAAATTGGCTACTAAACCAGCTGATGAATTTCCGAATGAGCCATCTGATGAAACAGATTTAACCATACAGATCCCCGGTCATGAATTAGCAAATATGATTTCATCAACCAGTTTTGCCATGTCCAATGATGAAACTAGAAAGTATTTAACGGGTAGCTTGTTTGAGGTTTCAAAAGAACATGGTATTCGTATTGTAACAACCGATGGTCATCGTATGGCTTTAAGTGAATTTAAACTTGATGTTGAGCATGATGAAACAGAATGCATTGTTCCTAAAAAAGCCGTGATGGAAATCAAAAGATTGGCAGAAGAATCTGAGGAAGATATTAAATTATCTCTTGGAAAACAACAGGTTAGGATTGAGGTAAATCAACAACGTTTTACTTCAAAGGTGATTGATGCCAAATATCCAGTCTATGAAGATGTTATTCCTAAAGACAATCCATATACTGCAAGTATTGATAAAAACTGTTTGGATCAAGCTTTACGTCGTAGTTTGGTGGTTGCCAATGATTTCACCCATGATGTAAAACTAACCTTTGCAAACGATAAACTATCCATTGCAGCGCATAATACAGAGCAAGAACAGGCCGAAGAAGATATTTCTATAGCTTACCAAGGCTTGGAGGTTGAAGTGGGCTTTAATGCCAAGTATATGCGTGATGTATTATCTGCAATTAAGAGCCCTGTAGTGAGAATTCAATTGAAAGATAGTTTGTCACCAGCTTTGCTTTTGGAAGAAGAGCATGAACGTTCTCGTCATGTATTAATGCCGATGCGTATTTAGGTTTATCTTGATATTTAGACCACTTTTACTGCATAATGCAGCACAATAAAAATAACATTAAAGTTTTTTAAAAAGAGTAGGGAGTATCTATGTCCGTTAAACATCCTGTAATTTCTGTAACTGGTTCATCTGGTGCGGGAACAAGTACTGCAAAAGTAGCACTTGAGCATATCTTTCATAGGGAAAATGTGACACCAGCTATTGTTGAAGGTGATTGTTTTCATAAGTTTGATCGCGTAACCTTTAAAGAAAAAGCCAAAGAATTTGAAGCAGCTGGTAAACGTTTGAGTCATTTTTCTGATGAAGCAAACTTGTTCGATAAAATTGCTGAGCTTTTTAAATCTTATGGGGAAACAGGTAGAGGTAAGGTTCGTACTTACGTTCATGATGACGAAGAAGCTAAAATCTATGGCGTAGAGTCTGGTAAATTTACTGATTGGCGTGACATTGGCGAAGGTTCTGATTTACTTTTTTATGAAGGTTTACATGGTGGTGTAGAAGAAGTTCGTCCTTATGCCGATTTAATGGTTGGTATTGTGCCTGTGGTAAATATTGAGTGGATTCAAAAGATTCATCGTGATACTGCTATGCGTGGGTATTCATCTGAAGCTGTTGTAGATAATATATTGTCTCGTATGCATGACTATGTTCACTTCATCACTCCGCAATTTAGCCACACCGATATTAACTTCCAACGTGTACCTTTGGTAGACACATCCAACCCATTTATTGCGCGTGATGTGCCAACACCAGATGAAAGTTTGATGGTGATTCGTATTCGTAAACCTGAGCGTTGGGGTATCGATTTTCCATACTTGTTATCTATGTTAAACAACTCATTCATGTCTCGCCGTAATACATTGGTTGTTCCATCGAGTAAGATGTTGTTAGCTATGGAGTTAATTTTCTCTCCTATCATTCATGATATATTGGAAAAACGTAAATCCTAATCTAATCAGAAAAGATGTTAAAAAGGGTGGCTTCTTAAGCCACCCTTTTTTTTTGTTTTTTATGGTAGCACTCCCTATACTTGTTTATTTCGGTTTTTGTGTCTAAATATTGTATTTTTTATCATTCTTAAATTATTTTATAGAAAGTTCCTTCTTATTTCATATGATTTCATCATGTCGAATAATCAAAATATGTTTCACGTGAAACACCCAGATGGTGAAGTTGATGTTTTAGTAATTGGTGCAGGGCATGCAGGTTGTGAGGCTGCAATGGCTGCAGCACGCCGTGGTGCTAAAGTTCGACTCATTACACAAAATCTTGATACAATAGCTAAGATGTCATGTAACCCTGCTATTGGTGGTGTGGGCAAAGGGCATTTGGTTAAAGAAATTGATGCCTTGGGTGGGGTTATGGGGCTTGTTGCCGATAAAGCAGCGCTTCAATATAGGATACTTAACCAACGCAAAGGACCTGCTGTTCAGGCTACAAGAGCACAGTGTGATAGACGTTTGTACCATATTGCTATGCGTAAATTATTGGATGAACAAGATGGGCTGCATTTGTACCAAGGTAGTATTAATAATCTACTGTTTGATCAAGGTGCGATTCAAGGTGTCGTTGATAATTTTGGTGTGGCTCATTTTGCACCTACAGTAATTTTAACGACAGGGACTTTCCTTGGTGGTTTGATTCATATTGGAGATAAACGGTTTCCAGCGGGTCGTTTGGGGGATGCCTCAATTGATTATCTTACACAGGAGCTTTATCAGAAAGAGTTTCGTGTGGGTCGCCTTAAAACAGGAACTCCTCCTAGGTTGGATAAAAGAACAATTGATTGGAGTAGTTTGGAGCAGCAACCTGGAGATACCTCGGCTATTCCTTTTTCTATTTTACATCAGCAGGTCACGCAAGTACAAGAAAATTGTGCTATTGCACGAACCAATGAAAAGACACATGATATTATTAGAGATAACTTAGAACGTTCACCAATGTTTTCTGGGCAGATTGAAAGTAAAGGGCCGCGTTATTGCCCAAGTATTGAAGATAAGGTTGTGCGTTTTGCTGACAAATCAAGTCACCAAATATTTTTAGAACCTGAAGGTAATGATCATGCTGAGGTTTATCCCAATGGTATTTCAACATCATTACCGATTGATGTTCAATGGAGGTTTTTACGCTCTATCAAGGGGTTGGAGAACGTTAATATTATTCGCCCTGGTTATGCAATTGAATATGATTATGTTGATCCTACTGAGCTTAGATTAACACTGGAGTGTAAAAAGGTTTCTGGTTTGTTTCATGCTGGGCAAATTAATGGAACAACGGGTTATGAAGAAGCTGGAGCACAAGGTTTATTGGCTGGTATTAACGCTGCCTCTAAAGCACTGGGGTTGGAGGTTTGGGTACCAACGCGTTCAGAGTCATACATTGGTGTGATGGTTGATGATTTGGTTCATAAGGGAGTGAGTGAGCCTTATCGTATGTTCACGTCTAGAGCTGAATTTCGTCTACAATTGCGTGAAGATAATGCAGATATGCGTTTATCAGGTCATGCATTAAAACTTGGTTTACTTAAAGAACCTTGGGTTTCCTGTTATGAACAAAGGTCTAAAGTTTATAAAAAAGCTAAAGAGGCGATAAAAAATATTACTGTTGGTTCAGGCAAGGTATGGATTAAGAAACTTCATGACCTATCATTACCTGTACCCAAGCAGGGTATGCCTATTGCATCGTATTGTCACCGTGCAGATGTTGAAGTGAGTAAAGTCTTACCCTTGCTGGAGCTAGGTGAGTTGAATGCTAGAGATGAAGTGTCAGTACGAGCTTTATTGCATTACGATGGGTATTTGGATAAACAACAACTTGAGGTTGATAAATTTAAGAATTTAGAAAAAATCCTAATACCATCAGATATTAACTATGCGGATGTTTTAGGTTTGAGTACTGAAGTTCGTCAAAAGTTATCTTCAAGTCTTCCTCAAACCTTAGCGCAAGCATCGCAAATATCAGGTGTTACACCAGCGGCGATTAGTTGTATGTTGATATGGTTGAAGTCTAGGTCACAGCTCAAAGGGGAGTTGTAATGGCTGATGCTAAACAACAACTGTATTGTGATGAAGTGATGAAGTTTCGTAAGGTTTTAAATCTCACTTCGATTAAAGATTCAGGTTTGTTTTATCAAACTTTTATCAAACCCTCTGTTGCTTTATCGAAATGGATTGATGATAAGGATGTAGTTTTAGATATTGGTAGTGGTATGGGTGTACCTGGAATACCTCTTTTAATACATAATGAAAATATTCACGGTGTTTTGGTTGAGCGAAGAAAAAAACGAACAGAGTTTATACGTCATGTTATACGGAAATTGAAGTTAAATGCGGTTGCTTATGATGCAGATATTAATGATTTAGATCCGTTGAAAGCGACAGTATGTGTAGCAAGAGCTGTTTCTGAGGTTCGTCTTTTATTGCGAATGTGTGATAAACATATCATTGATGGTGGCAAAGCTGTGTTGCCAGTTCCAGATGAAGCGGTTTTACCTGTCGTTGATGGTTGGTGTTTACATGAGGATTATCGACCTAAAGATATGCAAAGAATAGCTTGTTACATTAAAGGTGGAAAAGAAGGTGTTGGAGGTGTTTCACGTGAAACATAAAAATTTAGGACCCGTGTTTTCAATTGCAAACCAGAAAGGGGGAGTAGGGAAAACCACCACAAGTATTAATTTAGCAGCGTCGCTATCAGCATTTGATAAGCGTGTTTTGGTCTTGGATTTGGACCCTCAAGGCAATACAACATCGGGGTTGGGGGTGGATAAGGATAACGTAAAAGTAGGTATGTATGAGCTGCTAAGTCACGGGGAAGACCTTAAAGAAGCAATTATAGAAACAGATTGTGAGGGTTTGTATTTGGTTCCTGCGACAATTGATTTATCGGGCTCTGAAGTTGAATTGGTAAACTTAAACGCGAGAGAAGAAATTTTAAAAACCTGCTTGCGAAATTATGAAGGTGAGCCATTTGATTATGTGATTATAGACTGTCCACCAGCATTAAATATGCTGACCATCAATGCGCTTACAGCTTCTGATCGCGTGCTAGTGACCTTGCAGACTGAGTTTTATGCCATGGAAGGTTTGAGTCAGCTTATGGATACTATTCGTCGTGTGCGGGCAAATCTAAATGAACATTTAGAAATTGAAGGTATTCTGTTAACGATGGTGGATAGAAGGAATAATTTATCAAGCCAGGTTGAAAAGGATGTGCGTGAGTATTTCGGTGCTCAGGTTTATGAAGCAGTCGTTCCGAGAAATGTGCGTTTGTCGGAAGCACCGAGTTATGGTTTACCTGTGATGTATCATGACTTACGCTCAAAGGGCGCACAGGCATATTTTCAAGTTGCACAAGAAATGATGCAGCGCGAATCAATTGCTGTTTAATGCGTAATAGAGAAGGGTAGGGAAAGCTATGAAAACACCACAAAAGAAGAGACAAGCTTTGGGAAGAGGTTTGAATGCATTGTTGGGTGATAAACCAACACCAGAGGTTTTGGCGCAGGCAACATTAATATCAATATCCAAAATCAAACCAAATAAGTATCAGCCACGTTCTAATTTTGATAAAGATGAGTTACAAGCACTCGCAAATTCGATTAAACGCGATGGTGTTTTGATGCCAATTTTGATTCGTCCACAGGGCGATGGTTATGAGTTAATTGCAGGGGAGCGACGCTGGCGTGCTTCGCAAATGGCAAAGTTGCATGAAATTCCTGCTGTGGTTCGAGAGGTTGATGATTTACAGGCGTTAGAACTTGCCATTGTTGAGAATGAACAGCGTGATGATTTAACAGCAGTAGAGTCAGCACGTGCGTACAGAAGGTTGATGGAAGAGTTTAATTATACACAACAACAGGTTGCCGAAAGTATCGGTGTTTCGCGGGTTCAGGTAAGTAATTTGATTCGCCTTTTGCAGCTGCCAGAAGCAGTACAAGTTATGTTAGAGGAACGAAAACTTAATATGGGGCATGCTAGACCATTGGTTGGTCTTGCTGCGGTGGATGCAATTACACTGGCAAAAACATGCGTTGAAAAAGGTTGGAGCGCAAGGCAGATGGAAAAGGAGGCAAGAAAGGCCAATGCATCCAAGCCTGCTAAAAATGAAATTGATGCTGATATTCAGGCACTGAGTGAAGAGTTGAAACGAAACTTGGGTTTAACAGTAAGTTTAACGCGGAAGAAAGATGGTTCTGGTGAAGTTAAAATTGCTTTTGCGCACAAACAAGAGTTAGATAGGATTATAAAAAGCCTGAGAGGTTACCAATAACCAAGTGTTTATGACTTCTTTTATAAAAAGGTGGGGGAAACACGGCTTTTTATTAACAGCAATACTTTTTTTGATATTTGTAATGTTTATAACATCAATACAAGGTAATGCAGGGCGTGATGATACACCTGTGGCACACAATGAGTGGATTTTACCATCCATTCAAGCTGTTCATGATGTTGGAAGAACAGAGGCGGTTAAAAGCGGTGATACGGCAGGTTTAGTCTTGGCAAGGTTAGGACTTCCTGCATCCGAAGCAGCTAATATCATCCATGCTGCTGCACCCGTTTATAATTTAAAAAATGTACATATTGGTCATAAGTTTCAGAAAAAGGTAAGTGATCAATCTATTGAAATCACATATCAAATTGATGCCAAAGAACGTTTGGTTTTAACAGCTGAACCAGGTAAAACATGGCGAGCGGAAATGGTGCAACGCCCTTTATTTACTCGAACAAATATGGTGGAAGGTGTCATCCAAGATAGTTTGTTTTACGATGCGGGTAAGGCGGGTTTAGAAGATGCTTTAACGATTCAATTGGTGAATATTTTTGCTTGGGATATTGATTTTGTAAGGGATCTACGCAAAGGCGATGCTTTTAAAGTGTTGTATGAAGAATCTTTTGATGATGAAGGTAGACGCGTTGATTATACCATTTTATCGGCAGAGTTCATCAATAGAGGTCATGTTTACACAGCTATACGTTATAAAGATAAAAAAGGTAATATCGAGTATTATGATGCCGAAGGAAGAAACCTTCGCAAAACATATTTAAAATCTCCAGTTCGTTATTCGCGAATTTCATCTCGTTTTTCAGTATCCCGTAAACATCCTATTTTAGGATATACACGAGCCCATCGTGGGGTTGATTATGCTGCCAAAGCAGGAACCCCCATCCGTGCCATCGGAGATGGTAAAGTGGTTTATAAAGGTTGGAAAGGTGGTTATGGACGCTTTATAGAAATAAGACATACCAATGGTATTCATTCTACTGCTTATGCACATATGCGTCGCTATGCTAAAGGGATAAGAAAAGGTAGCTTTGTTAAACAAGGGCAAATTATTGGTTATGTGGGCATGAGTGGCTTAGCGACTGGCCCACATCTTCATTTTGAATTTAGATCAAGAGGTAGAGCGGTTAATCCTTTACGGGTGAAACACAAAGCTGCAAAACCAGTTCCTAAAACAGAAATCACAGCATTTCGCTTAAAAGCGAAAGAAATGATGCAAATCATGGCTGTGCAAAGCCAATTAAATGCATGGGGATAAATCATGACCAATGATATTCAACACCAACAAATATGGGTTGCTCAAGCTGAAAAGGTACTTGATATAGAAATAGCCGCTTTGGAAATGCAAAAGTCAGCTTTGAATATTGATTTTGTGAAAGCAGCATCACTAATTTTACAGCTTAAGGGTAAACTTGTCATTATAGGCATGGGCAAGTCAGGTATTATTGCGCGTAAAATTGCGGCAACTTTTGCGTCCACAGGTACACCTGCTTTTTTTGTGCATGCTGCAGAAGCACAGCATGGTGATTTAGGTATGATTACCAGTGATGATGCTGTGTTGGCATTGTCACACAGTGGTGAGACGGATGAAGTCTGTGGTTTGTTGCCAACCATTAAACGATTGGGTGCGCCAATCATTGCGATGACAGGTGGTAAAACCTCTACCTTGGCACAACATGCAGAATTTTTATTGCATATCCCCGTCACAGAAGAGGCTTGTCCGATGAATTTAGCACCTACAGCGTCCACGACTGCGACTCTAGCCTTGGGTGATGCGCTTGCTGTGGTTGTCCTTAAACATCGTGGTATTCAGCCTGAAGATTTTGCACGCGTTCACCCTGCTGGAAGCCTTGGTCGCCGTTTAATGACGGTAGCTGATGTGATGCAAGTGGGTGATAAAATACCCATGGTTTCGCCTCAGGCTCACCTTTCTGATGCGATTTATACCATGAGTAGTTACCGTTTAGGCATTACTGGAATTGGTGAACCTAAGAAGTTAGAAGGTTGCTTAACCGATGGTGATTTAAGGCGAATTTTACAACAGGATGGGCAGTTGGACATGACCACACCTGTTGTTTCAGTGATGCACCCATCGCCACATACGATTGAAGAAACGCATTTGGCCAGTGAAGCTGTGCGTTTGATGGAAGAAAAGAAAGTGACAGTATTGTTTGTAACCAACAAAAATGATGAGTTGGTGGGTGTGGTGCATCTTCACGATTTATTACAGGCAGGTATTGCATGAATTCATATCAAAGTTTCCCTTTAGACGTTGCCAAAGGCATTAAAATGTTGGTGTTGGATGTGGATGGTGTGCTGACGGAAGGGCATGTTACCATGACGGATAACGGGGATGAAATTAAGAATTTTAATGTACGCGACGGGCATGGCATTAAAATGTTGCAGCGAGCAGGTATTGAGGTTGCCATTCTAACAGGGCGAAAATCCAAAGTGGTTGCACATAGGGCTGCAGACTTGGGTATTAAGTATTTGATACAAGGTAGTTTGCGTAAAGCGGATGGTTTGAAAGACTTGTGTGAGCAGGCGGGTATTTTACCGCAAGATTGTGCTTATATGGGTGATGATGTGATTGATTTGCCAGCCATGCGCCAATGCCGCTTACAAAGCGCACCATCCAATGCTTTTGTGGGTGTACTCAAACATGCAACATGGGTCTCTGAATATGCTGGGGGACATGGTGCGGTGCGTCAACTATGTGAAGGTTTGATTTTAGCCAACGGTGGCTGGGAGCATATTTTAGAGCAGGCGTATGGTGTTACCCCACAGGATTGCGGCTGGTAACAGTCGTGTTAACGTGGCTAAAATGGACTTTTGTGGGTTTAAGTGTCGGTAGTACGATGCTGGCTGCATATTTTATGCTGACAGCAAAACATAGCATACAAGAAGTGTTGGATGTGGCTGCGATTCAAGCGGGAAGCCGTGTGACCAACCCAGACATTAAAGCATACCAAGGGGATAGTTTAAACTGGCGTTTGCAGGCAAAAAGTGCAGTAGAAAAGGGAAATATGCTGCTTTTAGTGCAGCCGTTGATTTATTTATATACAGCTTCTCGGCAGGTGATTCCCATTGAAGGGGACACAGGTGATTATGATAAAAAAAGGGGTACGGTTCACCTTAAGGGTAGCGTGTTGGTATTATTCCTTGGATGGAACCTACAAAGTGAAACGCTTTATTTTTATCAGAAAAAAAATGTGTTATATATTCCTGATGCATTTGTGATGAAAAAAGAAGGCATGATGATTACGGGTAAAAACATGCATGTATGGCAAGAGAAGGGTAGGGTTTCTGTTCAAGGTGGCGTGCATATGGAAATTGAGGAAAAACAATGAAGAATCGGCTGTTATTTTTTGGTTTGTGTTTTGCATTGCTTCATTTTTCACCCATAGCTTATGCAGAAACCATGACAGTAGATGCAGATCGATTTGAGCTGTTTCAAGAAGATAAACGCGCTGATTTTTATGGGCATGTTGTTGTGCATAGGCATGATATGGTCATGAAAGCGGATAAAGTGAAGGTGTGGTACCAAGAAATAGATGGTAAAAATGAACTGAAATCTTTGGATGCTACAGGGCATGTGATGATCACAACTAAGGTAAAACAAGGCAGTGCTGACAGAGCCACTTTTGAGGCTGGTTCAGAGCTTTTGGTTTTGACAGGGCATGCGCA
The DNA here is from genome assembly GCF_000744415.1 of Ghiorsea bivora. Taxonomy (NCBI): domain Bacteria; kingdom Pseudomonadati; phylum Pseudomonadota; class Candidatius Mariprofundia; order Mariprofundales; genus Ghiorsea; species Ghiorsea bivora. The sequence goes on along the minus strand of NZ_JQLW01000005.1, from coordinate 273,728 downwards.
AGTCAAAGATGAGAATAGTGTGCTTGAAGGTGAGGTTATTGAATATCATACGGCAACAGAAAACATTAAAGTGCTCAAAGGTAAGTCAGGGAAACAAGTGCAGTTTACCTTTGGAGAAGAAGCCAAGTGATGAATAAATCGCATTTATCTGCGCAAAACCTGAAAAAGGTATATGGGCATAAAACTGTGGTTCATGACGTGAGTATTGAGGTGTTTTCAGGGGAATGTGTGGGCTTGTTGGGTGCCAATGGTGCGGGTAAAACCACAAGTTTTTATATGGTGTGTGGGCTTGTTGAAGCTGACGGTGGTGATGTGACCTTAGATGGTGAATCGTTAGTGAATATGCCGATGTACAAAAGGGCACGCAAAGGCATTGGCTATTTGCCGCAAGAAGCCAGTGTGTTTCGTAAACTTACGGTACGTGAGAATTTGTTAGCGATTTTTGAAACTTTGGACATGCCTGTGGAACAAATGCATGAAGAATTGGATGCATTACTTGCTGACTTTGGTTTAGAGAGTGTGCAAGAGCAAAAGGCATATACCTTATCGGGTGGGCAACGGCGGCGCACTGAAATTGCCCGTTGTTTGGTGACTAAACCCAAGTTTGTTCTGCTTGATGAGCCATTTGCAGGTGTTGACCCGATTGCTGTGGAAGATATTCAGGGTATTATTAGTGATTTGCGTGATAAAGGTTATGGTATTTTGATTACTGACCACAATGTGCGCGAAACATTGAGTATTTGTGATAGAGCCTATTTGATGACAGCGGGTGAAATCTTGGTCAAAGGTTCAGCAGAAGAGATTGTAAACAATGAAGATGCACGCCGTTTATATTTTGGCGAAAGTTTTAGTTTGTAAGGGGTAAATCATGCGTAAACAAAAACATAGCCCCATTATTATTGCCATGACTGGTGCATCGGGCGCACCTTATGCGCTGCGTTTGATTGCGCGACTCGCCAAACAAGAGATTGTATTACACCTACTCATTTCCGATGCGGCGCGTGTGGTGTTGGATAAAGAATCGAATTTTAAACTGACCGCTAACCTTGATGATATGGCACAAGAAATCGCTGATTTTGTGGGTGTGGATGCCAAGTATTTAACCTGTTGGGGTAATAAAGATTGGATGTCACCTGTAGCATCGGGTTCTGCGGATATGCAGGATATGGTGGTTGTACCCTGTTCTATGGGGTCGTTGGCGCGTATTGCCACGGGCGCATCGAGTAATTTGATTGAGCGGGCAACCGATGTGATGCTTAAAGAGCGTAAGAATTTGGTGCTTGTGCCACGTGAAACACCGTTATCGGAGATTCATTTGGGTCATATGTATAACCTATCCAAAATGGGTGTTCGCATTATTCCTGCCATGCCAGGTTTTTATCATGAGCCGAAAACGATTGATGATTTGGTGGATTTTATGGTGGACAGAATTATGGATCATTTAAATGTAGATGATGGCACAAATATTCGTTGGGGAAGTAAGGAGTAAGGCATGGCAGTAGATAGCAAAACATTAGATGATATTTCAGAAAAAATTGCAGCAGGCATCAAAATGCTTGGTGGCGTAAAAATGGGTGCAGAAGCCCAAATTCAAAACATTGTTGAAGGCGCATTGGCACACTTTGATGTGGTCACCCACGAGCGTATGGAAGTACAAGAAGCCATGCTCAAAAAAGCGCGCGAAGATTTGCAAAAGATGGAAGAGCGTATTGCCAAGCTAGAAGAACTACTGAAAAACAAATAGTTTATGTTAGCAAGATTGGCTAGTGCATCACTTCGTGGGCTTGAAGCGGAAGCTGTTGATGTTGAGGTGGATTTATCACGGGGTATGCCTTCGTGGAGTTTGGTGGGGCTGCCTGATGCAGCGGTTCGTGAGGCCAGAGATAGAGTTCGCGCTGCTCTTCTCAATTCTAATTTTGAATTCCCATTAAGACACATAACCGTAAACTTAGCCCCTGCGGACAAGCGTAAAGACGGTTCACATTTTGATTTGCCCGTGGCTGTGGGTTTACTGATGGCATCGGGTCAAATTCGTGTGGAAAATGAAAGCAGGCTGCCTTTTATGGTGGGCGAGCTTGCATTGGATGGTCGCCTAAACCCTGTTGCAGGCGTATTACCGCTCACCATGTTTGCGCAAAGCCAAGGTTTTAAAACCATGATTGTACCACTCGCTAATGTGGAAGAAGCAGCTGTGGTGCAAGGTATTGAAGTGATTGCGGCGAGTAACTTGCTGGAAGTGGCAGCTCACATTCAAGGTAAACGGTTGTTACAACGTTTTAAACCTGTCCAACCCGTAGAGCATTATGATGAACAAGCTTTAGACCTCAAGGATGTACGCGGGCAACAACAGGCGCGCCGTGCTTTGGAAATTGTTGCCGCTGGCGGTCACCACCTTCTTATGAGTGGCCCTCCGGGTTCAGGTAAAAGTATGTTGGCATCACGTTTACCTAGTATTCTTCCTGAATTGACCGATGAGCAGCGTTTAGCTGTAGCGCGAGTATATAGTATTGCAGGTGAAGCTCGCCCACCCATGTCATCTATACCACCATTTAGGTCGCCCCATCATTCAGCATCGGATGTGGCTATGATTGGAGGTGGTCAGATTCCCAAGCCAGGGGAGGTAAGTCGTTGTTTACATGGAATTTTATTTCTTGATGAACTTGCTGAATTTAAACGATCCGTGTTGGAAGTGCTACGTCAACCTTTGGAAAGTGGTACTGTAAGCATTGCACGAGCTGCTGATACGTTAACATTTCCTGCTGAATTTCAGTTGATTGGTGCGATGAACCCATGCCCTTGTGGTTATTTGGGTCACCCGACCAAAGCTTGTCGATGTTCACAAACGCAAGTGTCTCGCTATGTAGGTCGTATTTCAGGACCATTGTTAGACCGCTTTGATATTCGTATTCATGTGCCACCTGTGGATCATGAAGAGCTTACGCAAATGCAGGCTGGCGAATCATCGGTGGAAGTGAAAGCGCGTGTACTCAAAGCACGAGCCATTCAATATGCAAGACAAGGTGAAGTGGTGAATGCGCGGTTATTGCCCACAGCTTTGGAAGAACATGCCAAGCCTGATGCACAGGGTGCAGAACTATTAACCACAGCACTCAATCGTTTTGGTTTATCAGCACGCAGTTATCATCGGACTTTAAAAGTGGCACGAACGATTGCCGATTTGGCAGGTTCTGAGCATGTGATTTCGGAACATATTGCGGAAGCTTTGCAATACCGAGGGGATAGCGAATGAGGGTTAAAGTTGTTTTGGTCTTTTTTTTGGGTTAGATTATGTATCTTATATACTTCGATAATCACATACACAGTCAGTATAATAAACTTTCCCGAAGGGATAGTTTAACAAAGACTGTTTCTATGTTGTGCGAACCAATCAAGACATCACAATGCAATGAGTATTTAGCTTGGGGCTCAGAAATGTTGGGTGAAGACAAAGCAGGGTTGTGTAAAAAGATGTTATGGTTTGGTAAAACAGGTGGTGAAATGTGGACAGTTGGGTTTGATAAAAATGATAGGCTAGTATCAAATTATCCATGCTGTTTCGCCATAGGAGGTTAAAGAGATGAATATAGTTATTACAGGTGCAAACCGTGGTTTGGGTTTAGGATTTGTTCAGCATTATTTAAACAAAGATGATGAGGTTTGGGCATGTTACCGCTCAAACTTAGATGGGCTTGCGGACATCAATAATAACAAACTACATACGGTACAATTGGATGTTAGCCAAGATTTTAATGTGGATGATTTAAGCTTGCCAGCTAGCATTGATTTGTTGATTAATAATGCAGGCATTTATGGTCCGTATGGTGGGCAGGATTTGGATAGTATTACATCAGATGCCATGTTAGAAGTGTTTAATGTAGATTGTGTTGGTCCATTGCGCGTGGTTCAGCAGCTTAAAGACCGTATGATTCAAGCAGGTGGCACCATCGCAAATATCAGCTCCAAAATGGGCTCAAGCGATGATAATGGAAGTGGTGGCACATATGCTTACCGTGCAGCGAAAGCGGGTTTAATCATTGTTTCTAAATCTATGGCGATTGATTTAAAGCCGTCGGGTGTTTCGGTTATCACCCTGCACCCAGGTTGGGTAAGCACAGATATGACGCACCAGTCTGGTTTGATTGATGTGCAAACATCGGTGGCAGGTATGACGGATGTGATAAGTCGTGTTGATGATTATGAGCTGGGGCAGCTTGTTGCTTTTGATGGCAAGGTGATTCCATTTTAATAAGGTTATCAAAATTGACATTTTTTATGCGTGTGGCTGTATTGCGCTATGGTTGGTAAATACAAAACGGCAGAAACATGGCGAGATGATGCCATGCAACGTGAGCATAGTGTTTCAGATGTTGAAATTGCAAGCCGTCGCAAACAGGCAGAGGCACACTACGAGAAAGAAGGTGTGACACCTGATGCCGACACGCTTGCTGACCATGAATTATTTATTTTAGGTAAAATGGATATGCAGGAATATGAACAATATTTGCTGTTTAAACATAGCCAAAACCAAGGAGACACTTGATGTCAGAATTAAGTATTGCAGCAAATAAAGCCGTGGAAATTCATTACACATTAACCAATGATAAAGGTGAGACTGTGGATTCATCGCGTGGTGAAGCGCCATTGCCATATATTCATGGCATGGAAAACTTGGTGCCTGGTTTGGAAAAAGAATTGGAAGGCAAAAAAGTGGGTGATGTGATTAAAACATCAGTTGCACCTGCTGAAGGTTATGGTGAGCGCAACCCTGAGCTTACACAAGCCGTGCCACGTGATGTGTTCCAGTTTGATGGTGATATTGAGGTGGGTATGCGCTTTGAAGCTGAAGCGGAACACGGTGTTGAGTTGGTGACAGTGGTTGCAGTGGATGATAAAGTGGTCACCATTGATGCCAATCACCCGCTTGCAGGTGAAACTTTAAACTTCGATGTTGAAATCTTGAGTATTCGTGATGCAACTTCAGAAGAATTAGAGCATGGACATGTACATGGCGAAGGCGGCTGTGGTCACTAATGGCTATTCAAATATACCATAACCCAAGATGCAGTAAATCTCGAGCAGCTTTAAACCTTTTAGAAGAAAAAGGTGTGGAGCATGAGGTTATCGACTACCTTAAAAATCCACCTACGATTGAAGAGTTAACAGCTATTCTCGATAAGTTAGGCATGGAGCCGCAAGACTTGATGCGCAAAGGTGAAGCCGAATACAAAGAATACATCCAAGGCAAAGATTTAAGCCGTGATGAATTGATTGCGTTGATGGTGGAACATCCCAAAATGATTGAGCGCCCGATTGTTGCCAACGACTTAAAAGCTGCGATTGCAAGACCATTGGAGTTAATTTTACCGATTATTGCTTGATGAGGTGAGGGGTTTAGCCCCTCGCTTTTTGGCTAAAAGGGTTCTGACCCAGAGTAAGTAGGGTTTCCTAATAATCTATATGTCTTCGGCATCAAAAAAATCATTATCTAGCATTTTTACTTCATAGTGACTTTTTATTTGCACACCAACATTAAATTTATGCATTAAATCTACAAGTTTTGAACCATCGATTAAAATGATAGTATGATGCGCATCCCTTGTTTTGGTTTTTGCTTTTTCATCAAAAGATGACGTGGTAACAAATATGCCTTTACGAGTGTCTCCACTCATAGCACCAATAAAATTGCGTATATCAGTTTCTCGCACTTTATTAGTAGTATAGCGCTTTGCTTGGATATATATTTTTTCTAAGCCCAATTGGTCTTCATTTATTATTCCATCTATCCCACCATCGCCAGACTTAGCTGTTTCGATAAAGTCGCCATAGCCCATTTTTTTAAGTAAAATTAAAATAATTTTTTCGAAAGAGTAGGGGTCAACCTCTTTTAGTTTTGAAAGCAGCTCATCTTTTACTTCTCTTTCAATTTTTTCAAATCCTAGATCAATAAGGTCTTGCGGTGTAGCACTAGCTTCAATATTTGTATTTGGTGATGATTTGTTTTCAGGCTCATACAACCGAATGACGTTAGATTGAATTTCTTGTAATGATACATTTTGTAGCGTTGCTTCTTTTCCTTTTTCGGTAATTTGAACATGCCCTCGTTGGGGGTAATGAACAAGCCCTCCCTTTTTTAGGTAGGTCTTACCCCAGCTAATTCTATCTTCTATTAACCTACGCCCACTTTTTGTTGTTTGTTCAAGAAGTTCTGGAGGCAAGTCAGAGTAAAATTTTTCTTCGACAATTCTAACCAAATCGCGACCTTTTATTACTTTTCCATCATTTAGGACTTCTAAAATAGGCATGAATGTGTCATTAAACTTTGGTAACTCCATCTATGATAGTCTCTTTTGCATTTGCTCATGATTTGCAGAGCGTAAGGGTTTATGCCCTGTTAATTCAATATTCATAGGCATATCATGCAAGACTAAACGCATAAATGCAATCTGTGCCAAGTTTGTAATGACGAAAAAACTGATGTCGATATAGTTCGAGCAAGAAAGATTATTGTTTTAAGCTAGGCATCGGAGTTTTTACCGTGACATTTCAAGATTTATTGCTGACATTGCAACACTTTTGGGCAAAGCAGGGCTGCGTGGTTCAGCAGCCTTATGATAGCTCTATGGGTGCTGGCACATTCCACCCATCCACCTTTTTGAGGGTGTTGGATGATAAAGATTGGCGCACGGCTTATGTGCAGCCGTGCCGCCGCCCAACCGATGGGCGCTATGGTGAAAACCCCAACCGCTTACAACATTATTATCAATTTCAGGTGATTCTAAAACCTGCACCTGATGATATTTTGGATTTGTATTTGGCATCTTTGCGTGAAATCGGCATTGATACTGATGTTCACGATATTCGTTTTGTTGAAGATGATTGGGAATCGCCAACACTTGGCGCATGGGGTTTGGGTTGGGAAGTTTGGCTTAACGGCATGGAAGTAACTCAGTTTACCTATTTTCAACAGGTGGGTGGCGTTGAATTACCGCGCACCCCAGGCGAGATTACTTATGGCTTGGAACGCTTGGCGATGTATATCCAAGGCGTAGAAAATGTGTATGACCTGATTTGGGTGGAGCAGCCTGATGGCAAGCAAGTGACCTATGGCGAAGTGTTTTTACGTAATGAGCAGGAATTTTCAGCGTATAACTTTGAACATGCCAACATTGAATTTTTACAACAGCAATTTGACCAAGCTGAAGGCGATTGCAAAAAGCTGGCAGAAAATAACTTGTTTTTACCTGCCTACGAAGAAGTGATTAAAGCATCTCATGCCTTTAACTTGTTGGATGCAAGGGGCGCGATTTCGGTGGCTGAGCGGCAACGCTTTATTGGGCGTGTTCGTGGATTATCACGCACCGTTGCCCAAGGGTATGCGGGGGTGGAATCATGAGTGATTTGAAACCACTATTGATTGAAATTGGTGTGGAAGAAATCCCCGCAGGTGTTGCACCTCGTATGGGCAGCGCACTTCAAGCTGCGTTGGTGAAATTGTTTAACGATGCGAATTTAGATGTGTCGGATCTGCGTTTGGGGGTGACCCCGCGCCGTTTGTTGATTCATGTTGCAGCGTGCCCAACCATGCAAGCCGACAGCGAGCAAGTGATTTGGGGGCCGCCTGAAAATATCGCGCTCAAAGATGGCGAGCCAAGCAAAGCAGCAGAAGGATTTGCCCGTAAATCGGGTTTAAGTGTATCTGACTTTGAATTTACCGATAAAGGTGATGGTAAAGCCAAATATATGAAAGCGGTTATCACCGTGAAAGGGCGCAAAACGATTGATATTATTGCTGAAGCCATGCCTGCAATCTTGCGCGGATTGCCAAGCCCCAAACAAATGCAATGGCAAGATGGTGAGAGCCGAGGCGATAGTTTTATTCGCCCCATCCGTTGGATTGTGGCGCGATTGGGTGATGATGTGTTGGACTTTTCCTTTGCTGGTATCCAAGCAGGCAAACAATCCTATGCCCATCGCATGTGTAAAGATGCCAAGGGTGACATCAGTGTAACAGATCCATTTGCGTGGTTAGAAGAGCGCATGGTGATTGCCGATAGAGATGCGCGCAAAGCAAGTATTGTGCAAGGTTTGAACAATGCAGCCAAAGCTGTAGGTGTGGCTTTGGTCGAAGATGATGCTTTGGTTGAAGAAGTCACCGACTTAACCGAATGGCCGCATGTGATTACAGGCAAATATGAAGAGAAATTCCTCGCTTTGCCGATTGAAGTGAGCCGCATTGAGCTGAAACATCATCAACGCTGCTTCTCAACCAAAGATAAGGATGGTAATACATCCAATGTATTCTTTGCTGTAGCAAACATCAAATCCAATGACCCTGCTATGGTGGCGCATGGTAATGAGCGCGTGGTCAATGCACGCCTTGCTGATGCTATGTTTTTCTTTGAGCGTGACCCCAAAGAAAGCTTAGAATCACGTGTAGAAAAACTATCGGAAATTGTGTTCCAAGATGGCTTAGGTATGGTGGGTGACCAAGTACGTCGTTTGCGTGGTTTTGTACTTGATAATGCAGATAAGCTGGGTGTCGATGCCAATGATACGCAACGCGCTGCATACTTGTGTAAATCCGATTTAACTACTGGCTTGGTGGGTGAGTTTCCTGAACTTCAAGGTTATATGGGCGGCATTTACGCCGAAATGGATGGTGAAAATAAAGAAGTTGCTGAAGCGATTAGTCAACATTATGCCCCCGCAGGTGCAGATGATGACTTGCCGACTTCGTCGATTGCCAAAGCGATTGCTGTGGTGGAACGCGCAGATAAATTGTTGGGTTATTTCCACTTGGGTAAAATCCCAACTGCGAGTGCTGACCCGTTTGCTTTGCGTCGTGCAGCCATTGGTCTTGTGCGCTTGTTGGCAGATGAAACCAATCCGGTTGATATGACCTTGCAAGAGGTGTTGCAGGAAGCTTCCAAGCAATGGAATCAACAGCGTGTGACGATTACGATTAGTGATGAAACACAAGCGGCAGTGCTGTCCTTTATTCATGAGCGTTTCTTGGGTTTATCTGATGGTTTTGATGTGACCAAACCTGCATGTGATGCGGCATTGGGTGCAAACCTAGCTTTGCCACTGCATAAACATTTGCAGGTGGCGCGCTTGTTAACAGGTTTTGCCGATTCCGAAGCGGGGCAGGCTGTGGCGGCAGCGAATAAACGCATTGCCAACATTCTGAAAAAAGCAGGTGATGTGAGCAGTGATATTGATGAATCATTACTTGTGGAAGATGTGGAAAAAGCGTTGTTCTCAGCATTGCAGAAAGCTGAGAGTAACTTCCCCGATGATGCAGAGGCTCAACTTCAAGTGTTGGCAGGCTTACGAGAGCCTGTGGATGCCTTCTTTGATGGTGTAATGGTGATGGCGGATGATGATGCGATTAAAGTCAATCGTTTGGCGTTGTTATCGCGTTTGCGAGGCTTGTTTTTGCGCCTTGCGGATGTATCGAGGCTTGCCTGATTGGTAGATAAGTCTGTTCAAGGGCATAGAGCTCGGTTAAAACAGCGTTTTACCGAGCATGGTCTTGATGGGTTCCATGAATATGAAGTGTTGGAATTGCTGCTGACGTATGCAATTCCGCGCAAAGATGTAAAACCCGTTGCCAAGCGATTGATGGTACAATTTCAAACTTTAGCGGGTGTGTTTGATGCACAGGTTCAAGAGTTGCAAACGGTTGAAGGTTTGGGTAAAGAATCTGCGCAGCTCTTAAAACTCTTGAAAGCAGCGCAAGTGCGTTACCTTGAATCGGAACTGGCATCAAAACCTAAGCTAGACTCACCTGAAACAGTTAAAGCTTGGTTGCGCCTTAAACTTCAAGAAAAAAGTATTGAATATTTTGGTGCGCTGTTTACCGATCAACAAAACCAGTGTATTTCTACTGAAATACTGTTTGAAGGCACGGTTGATAGAGCAGTGGTGTATCCCCGTACTTTGATTAAACGCGCTTTGGAGTTGGATGCCAAAGGATTAATTATTTTTCATAACCATCCAGCAGGCACAGCTTTAGCCAGTGAACAAGATATTGCATTAACAAGGCAATTGATTGAAGCTTGTAATACGTTAGACATCAAACTTTTGGACCATTTTTTATTGGCGGGTACACAAGTATTGTCCTTCCAAGAACAAGGTTGGTGGCCCCAAAAATAGTACACGTTATTTGATGCATATAAACAACCTTGCCAAATCTTTTTAGAGTTATCGATTATATTTATGCTTAAACATTTTTTATAATCTTAACATGAGCTTAATACTTGTTTACCAGCATGCGCTGCAATCAAATAAGGTAGTATGGTGTTTGATAATATCAAAGAACAAGGGTTGTTTATGAGCATTGGATATTTAGTACCCAGTAGCAAGTTAGGCTTGTTGTGCTTAAAATTTTCACTTACCGGTAGCATTTTATTCATGTCATCGCTGGCATTGGCAGGTGAAAATAAATTATCACTTACGCTAGAAAAAAGTATTCATATTGGCATAAGTAATACACCAGAAATGAAAGCGGCACGGGCGCAAGTTGGTATGCAACAAGGGAAAGTTAAGCAGAGCACAACCTGGGCAAATCCGAATGTAAGTGTGCAAGCCGATAATTTTTTGGGTATTGAAGATGCTGCTGGTGGGTATGACTTTACTGAAGTTGCAGTGTCGCAAGCTATCCCTGTTTTTCGTGCTGCAAAACAACAAAAACAAGCAGAGTTGGGTGTAGCCAAAGCTGAAGCCATGTATCAACGGCAACAATTACAATTGGAACATACCATTGCACAGTCTTTTTATGATGTGCAAATGAAACAAGCAATCTTGCGTTTAAGTCAACAGCGTTTGCGTGAAATTAAGAAACAGGAGCACACAAAGGATAATTCTGATCCATTGGTACGTTATTTAACGCCTTTGGAAGAGATGCGTTTAAATATTGCGCAAGAAACAGCCAAACAGCAGCTTGCCAAAGCAGAGGGTTTGTATCACGAAGCGTCTTTAAATTTTAAAGCTTTGCTTGGGTTACCTTTGGAAAAGACATTGGTTTTTCCTGCTTTGCAGCCTGTGACAAAAGCTTATCCACGCAGCATATTGGATGCTGCTTTAGCACAGCATCCTGCGCTTCAAGTCAGCAGGCAAGCGATTGCAGAAGCTGAAGCAGGTATTGCTGTAGCGTATGCTCAACGCTTTGCCGACCCCGTGGTCACACTTTTTATGCGTAAGGACTTTCTCGCTGGTCAACGGGATACAGTGACAGGTTTGGTATTGAGCATGGATGTGCCGTTGTGGAATCAGAACCAAGGTGGGGTTAACCAAGCCAAATATAGTGTACAACAAAATCAGGCTGCATTAGCAGCGACGCAGCGTGATTTGCAAGTGAACGTGTATAAAAGTTTTTTGCATGTGCAGCATTTGATGAAGCAAGCCAGTCATTACAAAAAGAAGGTGCTTAAACCAGCGAAAAAGATGCTTCGATTAACCAATCAGGCTTTTGATGCAGGTGAATTGAGTGTGTTGAATGTGGTTGATGCTTATAAGACCTCTTTTGATGCGCAAGCTGCATATATCCAAATGTTAACATCAGCTTGGCAAGAGCTTGCCTTGTTGCGTTTGAACGCAGGTATTTCGGTGATTGGTTATACCGATAGCACACCTGAATTGGAGACAACACCATGATTGCTGCTTTGATACGTTTTTCCCTTACACAACGTTTGATGTTACTCATCTTAGCGGCGGCTTTGGCAGCTGGTGGTTTGTGGTCATTTAAAACCTTACCTATTGATGCATTTCCCGATATTTCTTCGCCACAAGTACAAATTATTATCAAAGCACCTGGTTTATCGCCTACAGAAGTGGAAAGCCGAATCACATTCCCTGTGGAAATGGAAATGCAGGGTTTACCAAAACAGAAAGTTTTACGCTCTGTGACCAAGTCGTCTTTGAGTATTATCAAAATTGATTTTGAGGATGGCACAGATATTTACTGGGCTAGGAATCAAGTTACAGAGCGACTCAATCAAGTTTGGGGAAAGTTACCTAAAGGTGTTGCTGGTGGTTTAGCACCAATTACAACCCCTTTGGGTGAAATTTTCATGTACCGCATAAAAGGTGAGAATTATACCAATGCTGAACTGCGTTCTCTACAAGATTGGACGATACGCCCACGTTTACGCACCGTAGATGGTGTTGCGGATGTTAACTCGCTGGGTGGTGAAGTACGTGCCTTTGAAATCAACCCAGACCCTAAAGCTTTGATTCGTTATGGGTTAAGTATCCAGGATATTCAATATGCTTTAGAAAAAAATAATCGCAGCGCTGGTGGCGATAGGATTGAGCGTGATAAAACTATGTTATTGTTGCGTACTGTGGGTTTATTACGTAATGCTGATGACATTCGTCGCATTACAGTAGCTGTGCGTAATGGTGTACCGATTTCATTGGATACGGTTGCTGATGTGCATATGGGTTCACTCACACGTTATGGTGCTGTGACTGCCGATGGTGAAGGAGAAGTTGTTACAGGGCTTGTCTTGTTACGCAAAGGTGCGAATAGCCGAACAACCATTGAAGGGATTAAACAGGAGCTAGAGGCACTGAAAACAAGCTTGCCTAAAGGTGTCACACTGGTTCCCTTTTATGATCGAAGTGAGTTGGTTTCAGCAGCCGTGTTTACGGTAGAAAAAGCCTTGTCTGAAGCAGTTATTTTAGTGTTGTTGGTTTTAATTATTATGTTGGGCAACTTGCGCGCTGCGTTAACGGTTGCAATTATTTTGCCGCTTTCCGTGTTGTTTACCTTTATTATGATGCATCTAACAGGTATTTCCGCCAACTTGATGACGTTGGGTGGGCTTGCCATTGCCATCGGTATTCTGGTGGATGCCGCAGTGGTGGTTGTGGAAAATATTTATGAGCGTTTAAGCCATGCTCCCAAAGGCGTGAGCAAGCTGCATATTGTGTACCGTGCAACCACGGAAGTGGCAACACCTGTCATCAGTGGCGTATTGATTATTATTGTGGTGTTTTTGCCGCTATTTAGCCTCACAGGGCTGGAAGGGAAAATGTTTATGCCACTGGCTGCTACCATTTCTTTTGCCTTGATTGGCTCGCTTATTTTGTCACTCACTGTGATTCCAGTGGTCTCTAGCTTGGTCATGAAAGGTGGTAGTGAAGATGACGGTTGGCTGATGCGCACACTCAAGAAAGTTTACCGTCCTGTGGTGAATGCGGCACTTCGTTTTCGTTTGGTTGCTGTGACTTTGTCTGTGACGATGCTGGTGGGAGCACTTTCGTTATTTCCGTATATTGGTAAAGAATTCATGCCGATTATGGATGAAGGTTCTACAGTGATTTTGATGGAAAAAGCATCGGATGTCTCGTTGAAACATTCCTTAGCCTTGGATGCACCTATGCAAAAGGCATTTATGGAAATCCCTGAAGTGATTGGTGTTGTTTCGCGTACAGGGGCTGATGAGCTGCGTATGGATCCTATGGGTTTGTATCAAACCGACAATTTTATTATTACCAAACCCAAGGATGAATGGACAATTGATCAGGCAACATTGCTGGAAAAGCTACGTGAAAAAATGAAGCGGTTTGACGGCATTGATTATGCATTTTCACAGCCGATTGATATGCGGGTGTCTGAAATGTTAACGGGGGTGCGCTCTGCTATGGCCATCAAGTTGTATGGTGATGATTTACAAACTTTGGAGCGTTTATCTGCGGAAATTGAAAACATTGTATCCCAAGTGGATGGTGCCGTTGATATTTTTAGAGGTAGATTATCGGGGCAAACGTATCTGCAAATCGATATACTATCCGAAGCGATTGCCAAATATGGTTTGCATGTTGAAGATATCAATATGTTGATTGAAACAGCAGTTGCAGGTCAAGTTGTCACTGAAATTATTGAAGATAACCGCCGTACATCTGTGTTATTGCGTTATGCTGCAAAAGATCGTACTTCGGCTGAAGATATTCAAAATTTATTGGTGACCACACCACGTGGTGCCAAGGTTCCATTGCATATTTTGGCTAAAATTCATGAAGTGGATGGACCTGTGGAAATCGCCCGCGAATCAGCACGGCGCCAAGTGGTGATTCAGGCGAATGTTGAAGGGCGTGATGTGGTGAGTTTTGTTGAGGATATTCGCGCGCAAATTGAAAGTAAAATAAAATTTCCTACGGGGTATTATGTTACATTTGGTGGTCAGTTTGAAAACCAACAACGGGCGGCAGACCGTTTAAGTTTGGTTGTGCCTATTGCGATCGTGCTTATTTATTTGATGCTGTTTGTTACTTTCGGTTCATTGCGTCAGGCAGGTTTGATTATCATGAACATTCCGTTTGCCATGATTGGTGGTGTGGTGAGTTTATATTTATCGGGTTTGTATTTATCCGTGCCTGCATCGGTTGGTTTTATTACCTTGTTTGGGGTGGCGGTGCTCAATGGCGTGGTGATGGTGACATTCTTTAACCAGCTGCGTGAAAATGGACGCAGTGTGCTTGAAGCGGTCAAAGAGGGTGCAGAACGTCGCTTACGCCCAGTATTGATGACAGCCATGATTGCTAGTTTAGGTTTAGTACCATTGCTGTTTGCGACAGGGCCAGGTTCTGAATTGCAGCAGCCTTTGGCTGTAGTGGTGATTGGTGGTTTACTCAGCTCTACATTGCTCACACTTATTCTTTTGCCAACATTGTATGCGTGGCTGGAAGAGAAAAATGAACATAAGGTGCAGCATGATGCAGTAAAACCACAAGAGGAGCTGGTATGAAGCAATTAACACTGGTGATGGGTTTGAAAGCACAGCAAGACGTTTGCGATTATTTGCGAACCATGCCGCAAATCCAAGGGTTTACTTTGAGTCATATAGAAGGGCATAGTGAACAGTCAGAAACAAACCCTTTTCTTTCTGCACGTGATAAGGTGGTGGGTTATACCCCCCATGTGCGTATTGATGTTGTGTTAAGTGCTGTGGATATTGCAGATGTATTGCAGGCATTGAAAAAGCTTAGGCAAGAAGGGCATATCAAAGAGTTGTTTTATTGGGTTGCCCCCGTTGATGAGGCAGGGCATTTATAACATGCATGGCTTGCTTATCTTGATGCTGAGGCTACGTTGGGTTTGATGAGAGATAAGGCATGATTGGCTGGCGAAGCCTGCGCGATGAATCTACTGAAGGTGAAGCATTGATCTATGCTTTAGCTGCGGGTGCTGCGATTTGGTTGGGTTCCTATTTGTGGAAAAGGTACAATAAACCCAATCGGAAACTGCCACCTTTAGAAAATAAAAAAGATGATGATCTAAAATGAAGATTCAGGTTGTTTAAGGAAAGTTATCTCTTCAGGTGTTGATTCACGGCCTAAAATTGCATTGCGGTGTGGGTAACGACCAAAGCGCTTAATGATAGCTTGGTGTTTTAATTCAAACTCATAATTATATTCTGCACCAGGCTGACTAAATAACTGTTCAGCTTGTTCATGAATCAGGGCTGATTCACTGTGCATATATGGCATATACATAAAAGCGCGTTGCTCAATAACAATGCGCTGGTCATCGCCTTGGCGAATGGCTTCTTGGGCAAGTACTAAAGCAAGCGTATCCGATGCAAAAGCTTTGGGGTTATCACGAAACATATTACGTGAGAATTGATCAAGCACGATGATTTCGGCAAGCCTACCTTCAGGTGTTTCGCGCCACATATAAAGCTCACCGCGCAATGCAGCGGCATGTATTGCATGGAAACTTTTATGTATAAGTTGATCCAGTGCTGCATCTTTTATAAACCATTGTTTCGGTGTTAATGTTTTGAACCAAAAGGTGATGATATCTTGATATTTTATGTTGGTTGTATTCATTTCTCATGCTCCGCTTTTAGTTTTTGCCAAATGTATGTTGCGATTGCACCATTAATCCAACCGCTAATACAAGATAGGGCAAGCAAGGGGGGGAGCAGGTAATACAGGGCTGGTTGTTGAATAAACCATGTTTCTACAGCAATAAATTGCCCTGACATGTGCGCGATTGCTGCCAGCAGGCTCAAGCTAATCAAACTGATGCGAGGAAATAGTTGATACAATATAACCATAACCGTGGCGGCGGTAAGTGCACCTGAAAGGCTGATAAAGAAGGTGGGGGTGAACAATGTGCCGATAAACATGCTACCAATAATGACGCGGGCAAGGGCAAGGGTGAAAGCCGCACGTACACCCAAATACATCAGCGCCAGTAAGGTCATGATATTGGCGACACCAAACTTAAACCATGGACCTAAACTGGGCAGTGCTGCCTCAAATACATGTAAACCAATCGCCAATAGTACGAAGGAAAGCCAAACTGCTTGCTGCTCTAAGAAGGCAAGCTTTGGGCGTGGTGGGATGTTTATTTTTTGTTGATGCATGGTTACTCAGAGATTGCATCAAATTTGATGCGCGTTTTATTTTCTTTATCAGAGCCCCGAATGACAACCATAATGTGGTTAGGTACACAGGCAATCACGCTGCCTGCATATCTTTTGGTGCCTGCAAGTATGCAATGGTGGGTTGTACACGGGGAACTATCAAAACGAATACCATCTTTGGATATCTCAATATCAGATATACCGATTTCTCCTTGTGCTGCGACATGAATAATATGCTCGTCATCCGGTAAGGGGTATTTTGCTAACAGTGTATCGCCGTGGTAAATATAAGCTGTGGGGGCACCTTGGTTGAGTGTATGTGAGATTTGCAGCCATAAAAGTGCAATGGTCAATAATAAGGCAAATAATAAGGTTCTGTCCGCCCAAGTGCCTTGTAGACATTGGCGAAAACTAACCGTAGCCGCTTTAGGGTGGTTGTTTTTTGTTGTCATGGGTATGTTTCCACATACGCAAGCTAGATGATGGGGAATGATTTTGGAACATAAGCGCATTTATCGAGAAGAATTGGCTGATTATTTTCGCCGTGGCAATAAACCAAGAGAAGCTTGGAAGATTGGTACAGAGCATGAAAAAGTTGGGTATTGTACGCAAACATTGCGTCCTATTCCGTATTTTGGTGAAAAAAGCATTCAACATTTGCTGGAGCGTTTAGCCGACTGGAACCATGATGAACAATGGCTTGCGGTGCTTGAAAATGGCAATCCGATTGCGCTTAAACATGGTTTAGCTTCCATCACTCTTGAACCAGGTGGGCAACTGGAGTTATCGGGTGCGCCACTGGCAACGATTCATGAAACACATGATGAAGTGGGTCACCATTTTGATTTGTTGCGCCAGCTTAATAAGGAATTAGAGATTGGCTTCTTGGCGCTTGGTTTTCAGCCCAAGTGGAAACGCGGTGATATTCCGTGGATGCCCAAGGCGCGATACAATGTGATGCGCGAATACATGGTTAAAGTGGGCAACAAAGGTTTGGACATGATGTTGCGCACCGCAACAACCCAAGCCAATTTGGATTTTGAATCCGAAACAGATATGGCGAAAAAGATGCGCGTGGCTTATTGCTTGCAGCCTATGGTAACCGCTATGTTTGCGGCATCACCTTTTAAAGATGGTAAACCATCGGGCTTATTGTCTACCCGCGCCGACTGTTGGTTAGATACCGACCCCAACCGTACAGGCATTCCCAAGTGTGTGTTTGAGGATGATTTTGGTTTTGAATCATGGACAGAATGGGTGCTTGATGTGCCTATGTATTTTGTGCTTAGAGATGCGGAATATATTGATTGCACGGGTGAATCCTTTCGTGACTTCTTGGAAGGTAAGTTACCTATGTTACCTGGTGAATACCCCACCCATGCCGACTGGGAATTGCATGTGAGTACTACATTCCCCGAAGTGCGCTTAAAGCAATTTATTGAAGTACGTGGTGCGGATGCAGGCGGCTGGGACTGGATTTCAGCATTGCCTGCATTGTGGAAAGGTCTGCTTTATGATGAGCCTACATTGAACCAGGCTTGGGACATGGTAAAAGGCTGGAAACATGAGGAAGTCGTTGATTTGATGGAAAATGTTCCAAAAACAGCCCTAAAAACACCTTTTTTAGATAAAAATGTACATTTTTATGCTGAAACTATACTTAATATGGCAAAACAAGGGTTAAACAACCTTGATATTTGTGATGAGCAGGGAAGATGTGAGGCACAATATTTATTGCCGTTGTTTGATGTGGTGAAATCAGGCGAAACCCAAGCGGATAAATGGCTGCGTTTATACCGAAATGAGTGGAACCAAAATATAGACCACCTCTTTAAAGAAGCATCACATGATTAAACATTATGCAAAGACCTTGCCCCTTACATTACTGATTTAGGGAAAATACAGATCTACTTCGTGTTTTTAGTAGGCTTTCTATATAAGTATAATTCTAGATTTGCACCTTGTGTTTTACCGTGCTCAGTTCTTGTATCATAATTCGCCTGTTTAAGCCTAAATCGTGCTAAAATATCATGTGCTTTTAGGTTTGCTTCTCGGTTTAAAGAATCGCAATTGGTATATATGGGTAGCCCAAGTAATGTTTTTTCGATTTGTTTTGCGGCATTGATAGCAATTGTGCCGTGCCCTTTTTCATGCAAAACAAGGGCTGGGTAATATGAATTCCAGATATTTAAAGCTTGCCTGCTTGAAGAAGTTTTTAGAAGGTGTGGGAGCGTATAAGTAATACGAACTGTAGTTTCTACGCGGTTAAGTTTGCAACTGCCTTTTTGGTTACGCCACTTGTAATTCCATTCTACATAAGTATCTGTGTAAGCATGATAAATACTACCATGTTGCCGAATTGGGGAAGCCTTATTGAGATTAGAAAGTAAGTTATCAACACTCTTAGAAATAACGCTATATTCTTCAATTGTTTCGTAGACCTTTGGTTCAGCATTTAATTGAAGCGGGTATATAAGAACCAGTAAAAATAATATTTGCATGATTGTGTGTTTGTGTTTGGGGTCAGGTCTTGTTTCGCGCATTTTCATCTTGCTGTTTGATAAGCCGGCTTACTGTAGAATGGTGTAAGCCTGCAAAATCTGCGATGGATTGCATCGTATAGCCATGCTCCTGATAAGCTTTCCGCATCCATTCACCACGTGTTTTCTCTTGCGCTGCAAGTTCAGCCAATGGCAAATGCCGCAGCGTTTGTTTGCGTTTGGGTATATTCTGATCAGGTTCACTTTTGAATGCTTGTAACCTCTGTCTAAAGGCATCATCGCCCAGCAAATCAGGCCCATTCAATGATTTCCAAGGTATCACGACTTCAGATTGATTCACAAACCGTTTATATGCTTCTCTATCACCACCAAACTGGGAAAGTAGCCAGTTTACAGTTAAGAAAGCAGGTTTTTTTTCTATGCCTGCCGTAGCGTTATAGCTGCTCCAAGGCCAATCACTTACGGAATTAACCATATTTGCGGCAACAGGATTACGTACAATATACCTGCTTAATTCAAGTAAATATGCATCTTTATCCACGATAATAGACTTAAACCGACCCTGAAACACATGGCCGATACGATGATGTGCCCGATTAAACCTTTGGGTGTACATCCCATTAAGCTGGCGCATGCCTCGGCTAAGGTTGGCTTTGGGGGTTTCAATCATCAGGTGATAGTGATTGCTCATCAGGCAATAAGCATGGCAAACCCAATCGAATCGCTCAACTACATGTGTAAGCACATCAAGAAATATATCACGGTCAGCATCTGATAAATAAATATCAGTCTGTGCATTGCCGCGCGATGTCACATGATACACTGCGCCTTCGTATTCGATTCGGAGAGGTCTAGCCATGGGGCAAGTATAACGTCAAGAATGCGCGAAACAAGACCTGACCCCTTTTATTCCACATACCTCGGCTAAGGTTGGCTTTGGGGGTTTCAATCATTAGGTGATAGTGATTGCTCATTAGGCAATAAGCATGGCAAACCCAATCGAATCGCTCAACTACATGTGTAAGCACATCAAGAAATATCTCACGGTCAGCATCTGAAAAATAAATATCAGACCGTGCATTGCCGCGCGATGTCACATGATACACTGCGCCTTCGTATTCGATTCGGAGAGGTCTAGCCATGGCGCAAGTATAACGTCAAGAATGCGCGAAACAAGACCTGACCCCTTTTATTCCGTAGCGAAGCGAAACGGCGTATAAAAAGGTCGGGTTGGACGATTTGTTATATGCTTTTTGCAATTGATACTGCCTCCTCGGGAGTAACAATGCTCTTAATACCAAACTTTATTAAAGGCTGAGCTTTTTTATGAAAATTATTATCCCTGGTTACAAGATGGTCAGATTTATGAAAATTGTGCGACCAGGCTACTAGCGCATCACATGTCTGGTTACGCCATTTACTATTAGTGCTAAAGTCGTCTGGCGGGTCATATTGTGATTGCGGGAAAAGAATATCTTTTATTTCTTTAAGCTGGGCTTCAGATTCATCACTAGACCATAGCATATGATCCCAATAGCCAAAATCCCATATTCCAATGGGCGCTAATTCACGTGCATTTGATAGACCTGCACGGGTTAATTTGGCCTCAAACTCTGCATAATTGTGCATAGATTCACCAGATGGTTGATTCTCAGAAGCGCTTACGGAAACGACACCAATTTCAATTTTTCCAGACTGCCATAATGTTTTTAACTCTTCTAGGTGGATAGCATCTGGTCGATTTTCTTCTAAATCGATGATGCAGTTTGAATCGAGTGTGAAACATTTCATGGCATATAACGACCTGCATGAGGGGCGCGAGCGCAGCGAGCGTCCCTCTCGATGCTTTTGTTATGGCTTTTAGACATTGATTTTATAATTTAACTTCACTTCATCACCATGCATACCACGAAAGCCCCAATTACAGGCTGGCGATTCATAAATGCAGATTTCAATATCTTGATGAGTGATGCCGATTTTTTCTTGAATTCTATCAAATAAAAGGCTAATTAACTTTTTCTTTGTTTCTGTTTCTCTACCTTCAATCATTGTAATTTCAATAATGGTATAGGCATCTGTTCTACCACTGGGGTAAAACATGTTTTCTTTTTCAAGAGGAAAGAATCTGTGCGCTCTTTTATCTTGAGGAAAATGAAGGGCTTCAACAACACACTCATGAATAACATCAGATAACTCTTTCTTGATTGGGTTCAAACTCTCTTTGATTCCAAATATTTTTACTTGTGACACTTCAATTCCTCCTCATAGAGCCCTAACGACCTGCATGAGGGGCAGAGCGAAGCTATGTCCCTCTCGATGCTTTGGTTAGGCATATTTTTTTGCTATTTTAAGAAATTGGCCAAATGCAAATAGAGCCATATCTAATTTTCGATGATTTATATTATTAAAAGACTCAATAAATGGAATATATTCATTTATATAGCTTTCATATTTTTGTTTATTTGTATTTCCTATTTCAGTAATTTCACCTGTTTTCATATATTTCATGGCTCTAAATGTATGTTGGTCGTAAATTGGCCATTGGGTTGGGTTTAGGCAATGTATGTAAAAAATATTCCAGATTGCCCCGCCAGATTTTTTGTGATTTAAATATCTTTCTTCTTGGCTTCCTTCAAAAATTAAAGGATAGTTTTTATTTATACTTTCGATTTTTTTAGCTGAAATAACTGAACCATTTTTCCACTCAAATAATTCTAACCTTGATTCGGCTGTAAGAGGCTTACCAACATTATCGTCATATTTTTGCTCATTAGAGTAAATATATTTAGATGACCAGTGCTCGATAAATTGAGTTATGTTTTTACAGGTTATCTGAAATGATATATTCATATTTTCCATTTGTTTGCCTAACGACCTAGCTCAGTTGACCGCGATACAGAGTGTAGCGAAGCGAAACGGCGTATTGCGAGGTCAACTGCAGCGTATTGTTATGTGTGTACAACATAGGTGCCATTAAATGTTACCGCATTTTCACTATTGCAAGATATTTTAGATACTAGCTTTATTCTTGCTACGCCTTTTCTTTTGTACATATTGATGAATTTATCACATTGGCGAATAGATATGAAAGAGCATGTAGCCGTTATATCAGAGTTAACTGGTTTGCTGAACTTTGTATTGCTTTCCTGAATGACAATGTGGCCTGATAAATTATGTTGTTTTAGCAGTAAATATATTAGACCCCAGCCAGATAAAACGGATACTGAGTAAATGCTGCCACCAAATGCCGTGCATTTATGATTGATGTTCTTTTCTAATGGCGCACTTAAAGTTAATGATAGCTCCGTATGTTTAACGACAGACAAGCCAATATGCTTTGTTAATGGAATTTCTGTGTGTAGTACATCCTGTAATTGTTTAATCATGTTTTATTTCTTTTTACACATAACGACCTGCATGAGGGGCAGGAGCGCAGCGAGCGTCCCTCTCGATGCTTTGGTTAGCTTTTTTCATACAAAATTTCTCCAAATATAAGAAATTGATGAATTGTTGGAAAATCCCAATCTGCCAAACCCATCTCCATCATATTTTTAATTGCACCGTTGTTTGGACAATCATCAAACTCATCAGGGTATGTAGCAACAAACCATCCCCAGAATACTTTAGCCTCTAAAGGAATATTTCCTGATATCCTCTGAAGCATTAGTATTGCATCAAGAATGAAATCTGATGTAAAACGCTCTATGGGAGCAATATTTAGCTTTCCATTTGGGTCATTATCAGCATGTTTGAAAAAATTGTAAGGAACATTAATTGATTTGATATGTTGCCTGTACTGTTGTCGTGTTAACCCCTTTGGGTTTTTAATAGCACTGTTAATTTTTTGTTCTTTACCAACATCAATTAACACTTGGTGAGCAGATGCAATTACCGTATGGATAACAACAAGGTCTCTTTTTTCAAAAAACAGCTTTACTGCTTCGGCAATCTGCCTTTCTGCAACTTCTATTTTATCAATCCAGATAGGTTCCATGCTTATCCTAGAAAGCTAACGCTTAAGCTCAGTTGACCGCAATACAGAGCGAAGCGGCGTATTGCGAGGTCAACTGCAGCGCATTGTTATGTGTTTTTAACACCAGAAATACTCGCAATAAAATTAATTAATTTCCCGTATAGGCTCTTATATTCTTTTAACATGGCTTCATAAGCATCTATGTGATCTAGATGAGCATAATTAACTTCTTCAGTAATTTTGTCGCTAAATGCTTTATGATCTTTAAGATTATTGGCTAACTCAGTATTCATTAAAGGTTTGTAGACATTTAGGGCGTAATCAATTTTTTCTTCCAAGCTTCTAAATACATGCCCCCTGTTTTCTCTGGGCGGGGATTTGTAGTCAAGCTCATCGTCTATTGCCAATTCAGTTTCTTTTATAACTTCTGATAGTGCATGCGTTAAATCTAATAGGATTGATTTGTTGATATCCCATATTCTATCTCTTCGTTGTTTCTTAATAGAGTCAAAATGTATAGCTGTAGCTGTGCATGTCGCAAAAGCGATAATAAAATTAACTGATAAGTTGCTATCAAAATCAAACTCAGGTGACAATATAAAATAACATATAGATATTAATGCGCCTATGAACATACCAAAAACAAATTTCAACATTTGCATATCCTTTTTCGCTTTTTACACATAACTAACCGAATAGGAGTAATCAAAGTTCCTCATTATTAACTCCTATAGGTGGACATCCTTTCCACTTTATTGCATATTAAGCCTTAAAAGAGGAATAGGAGCGATGATGCCGATATATCCACCCAAGGTCAAGAATGAGCGAACATTTCAACCTCAATCGGTGCGATTGATGGATCAAGTGAGCGAAGTGATGCGCTTTTACCATTATGGGCGGCGTACTGAAGAGGCATATACTTATTGGATTAAAGACTTCATATTTTTTCACAACAAACGCCATCCTAGAGATATGGGGAAAGCAGAAGCTGAAGCCTATTTAAGTCACTTGGCGGTCAAGCGAAAAGTCGCAGTTTCGACACAAAATCAGGCGTTTAATGCACTTTTGTTTTTGTATAAAAGCGTTTTACACTTACCGTTTGCAGATGATATTGCTGCGATTCGCTCAAAAAGACCGCCACGTTTACCTGTTGTGCTCAGTCAACAAGAAATGAGTCGTCTTTTTTCTGTCATGCAAGGTGAAACCTTGTTGATGGCTCGTGTGATGTACGGTGGAGGTTTGCGTTTGAATGAGATGCTTCGGTTGCGGGTTCAAGATATTGATTTTGACTATGGTTATTTAACGATTCATGCAGGTAAGGGCGATAAAGATCGAACCACTTTATTGGCATCATCTTTACACGATGATTTAAAAGCACATTTGCGAGGTGTGCGAGAGCTATTTAATCAAGATGTTGAGCAGGGGGTTGCCAATGTATGGTTGTCGGGCGCATTGGCAAAAAAATATCCCAACGCACCAAAATCATGGGAATGGCAGTTTGTTTTTCCCTCTAAGACCTTATCTAAAGACCCTGAAACGGGTGAGATTCGCCGCCATCATGTGAATCAATCGAACTTGCAAAAAGCGATTAAGCGGGCAAAAGAAAAAGCTAACATCAATAAGCGGGTGACATCGCATACATTGCGCCATTCGTTTGCCACACATTTACTGGAATCGGGTACGAATATCCGTGTAGTACAAAAGCTTCTTGGACACGCCGATGTGAAAACTACAGAAATTTATACCCATGTGTTGCAGCAAAACCTTGGTGCGGTTGTTAGCCCTTTGGATATGCTGGGTTCGCTTACAAGCGAATAAAATAAGGTATGGCGAGTAAAACCACGCCTAAACCCAACAATAGATAGAGGTTGGCAACAAAGTAGGGCAATACCATCAGCGTCATGCCTGTGAGTAGTGGCACAATCGCCTTTTGTTTTCGCCCGTAAGAGAAAAAACCGAAGCCAATCGAGCCAAACACAAGCCCCCACATTAGCATTGAAGTATTCTGCATAGATGAAAGCGTAATCCCAATACGATTAAAATGCTATACAGTATGCTTTGAAGCATAAAAAAGCCCAGCGTTTGACGGCTGGGCTTTGATATTTGGCTTATGCCTGCTTTAGGCTTTGGCTGCAGGATCGGGTTTGCCGCGTTGCCATAGATAATACATCAATGGGGTGACAAACAAGGTTAAAATCGTTGCTGCAATGGTACCAAATGCCATAGAGACACCCAAACCACCAAATACTGGGTCGGTAATCATGATGGATGTACCAGCGACCACGGCAATGGCTGTGAGCAGGATGGGGCGGGCACGTACTGCACCTGCTTCAAGTACCGATGTTTTGAGGTCATACCCTTTTTTGCGGTATTCAAGTATGAAATCAATCAGCAGGGTAGAGTTTCGCACCACAATGCCTGCCAGTGCAATCATACCAATCATGGATGTGGCAGTGAAGGGTTGCCCTGTAATCGCATGACCAGGGAAAATACCAATCATGGTCAAAGCGGTTGGTGCCATGACCAACATGGGCAGAATAAACTGACCATAATATGCCACCATTAATAGGTAAATTAAGACCATAGCCACGATGAATGCAGCACCCAAGTCACGGAAAACATCCAGTGTTAAGCGCATTTCACCATCCCACAGCATATGATAACCAAAGGTGTCTTCAGGGGGCGTATCCGTAAAACGCATACCGCCTGTTTTTAATTCAACACCTGCTAGTTTTTGCCCATCAATTTTACTATCGATATCGAGCAAAGAATAGACTTGTGAACCCTGTTTAGGTTCAGCAGTTACATAGACTACCGTATGCCCATCTTTACTGAAGATAGGGTTTTTCACGGTGCTTTCTTCTACTGTAGCAATGGCAGACAGTGCTACAGGGCCTTGTGGTGAGCTGACATAAATCTGATTCAGATTTTCAGCATTGACGCGCATGGAGCGTGGCAATTGTACGTGTAGATTCACGATATGACGTTCATCTTCGATGTGTACGGCACCAAAATTATAGCCAGATAAGAAGTCACGCAATGCTACTTCAACCTGCTGTGTGACCACACCAAGGTGTGCAGCTTTTTCTTTGTTCACTTTGATGTTAAATTGTGTTTGTGATGCACCAATGGAGTCATCCAAATCCACGACATCATAAGTGTTGGCAAAGGTCTTACGGACTTCTGCTGCCACTTCTTTTTGTTTGGCATAATCAGGGCCGTAAATTTCAGCCAATAATGTTGCGCGGACAGGTGGACCTGGTGGATCTTCGACCAGTTTAATGGATGCCAAGGGGTGTTTGGCAAATACTGGGGCTAACATTTCGCGCAATTCCAACACAATATCTTCTGAACGAATACTGCGTTCATGTTTGTCTCGCAAGTTGACGCGAATTTCACCCAAGTTTGGTGCTTCGCGGAACAGTGCTGCGCCACGTAAGATACCATTGAAATCAATAGGGCCACCACGACCCACAAAGGTCTCATAATCTTTAACCATCTCATGTTGGCGCAAGATATTGCCGATTTCACGCGCAACACGGTCGGTTTCTTCCATGGTGCTACCTTCGGGTAAATCGATGGTGATATTAAAGGTGTTTTGGTTGCCTTTGGGTAACATCTTCAATTCTACACCACCCGTTGTTAATGGACCATTGATGCCAGCAGGACGAATAAATTGCCATGCAGGTTGCAGCATTGCACCCATAAACAAAGCAGCTACGACTATCCAAAAGATGAGGCGAACTTTAGCATTCTCAACCAGTGGCGTAGCATATTTCATGTATGTGCTATGTACCCAGTCTTTGGGGTTATGATCTTGTTCTTCCATGGTGGGTTCTACCATTTTATTGGGCAAGAACCGTTGTGCAATCCATGGCGTAAAGGCATAAGCAATGATTAATGATGCTGCCATTGCCAACGGTGCATTGAATGGGATGGGTGCCATGAATGGCCCCATCATGCCTGTCACAAAACCCATAGGAATAAAGGCAAGAATCACGGCAATGGTTGCGACAATGGTTGGCTTGCCCGTTTCATTGGTGGCACGCACAATCAATTTGATTTTGTCAGCGGTATCTTTCACACCTTTGTGCAAGTGACGATGAATATTTTCAATCACCACAATGGCATCATCCACCAACAATCCCAAAGCAAGGATGAGTGAGAAAAGAGTGATACGGTTGATGGTTTGGTCTGCCAAGAAACCGATTGCCAACACGATAAACAAAATCAACGGAATGTTCATTGTAACAATCGCCGCTTCGCGCCATCCAAGGAATAATAATAAAATAAGAATGACGGAAACAATGGCAATCACCAAGTGCTCTACCAAATAGTTTACTGCAGCATTGGCTTTTTTACCCGAGTCGCGGGTAATATCTACGCGAACATTACTTGGAATAAAGTCACCTTTAAGTGTTTCCAATTTATCCATGATACGTTGTGTAACGAATACGGCATTGGTACCACGTTGTTTTGCCAGCGTGATGGAAACAGCATTGATTTCAGGCTCTTCACCAGTTTGTGTACCATGCTCTGCAGAAGGACCATAAGCAATGCGATGCAAATGTGTGACTTCAGCAGGGCCATCAATAATGGTTGCTACATCACGAAGGTGAACAGGTTTACCACCATGGCTACCTACAATTAATGCGCCCACTTCTTGTGCGTTTTCCAAATAACCAGATAACCAAACTTTGCTTACGCGGTTGTTGCCAACAAGCTCACCCACAGGGCCACCTGTATTAGCGCTCATCAATACATTATGCAGTTGGTCTAAAGTTATTTTATAACCAGCCATTTTGGCAGGATCGATTTCAATGCGAACTTCATGGTCGCGACCACCAATAATATCGGCAACAGATACACCTTCTAGCGGCGCTAGTTGTTCACGCACACGCTCAGCAAGGCGTTTTAAGCTTAGACCATCAAGCTCGCTGGATGAAAGTGTAATGACTGCCGCTGGAACCTCGTTAACATCCATGGGTTTGACCAAGGGTTGGGATGCACCTGGAGGAATGCGGTCAAGATTTTGCATGATACGGTCATATAACTTAACCATGCTGATTTCTGTATCTGCACCCACTTCGAATACAACAGTGACAACACCTACATTACCCATGGCTGTACCATAGGTATGGTCAACGCCACTCATCTCGCGCAAGACCATTTCCAGAGGGTGTACGATAAGGTTTTGCACCTCTTGTGGGCTTGCACCATTCATTTGGATAATCACATTGGCAGCAGGCACATCAATTTGTGGGTTTTCTTCACGCGGTGTAATAAATAGCGCAAAAACACCAATCAATAGAATCAAAATGCTGATAATCGGGGTCAAGTTGGTCTTCATTGACACCAAACCCAACTTACCTGCAATGTTTAAGGGTTCTTGTGTTTTATTTTCTTGTTCAGCCATGGTTATTTACCGTTTTCAGCTTGGATTTTCATGCCAGTTTTGATGTTTGGATTACCCCAAACAATGGTGTCGCCATCATGTAAACCTGCAACAATTTCAACCTTATCACCCAATGTTTGTCCAAGTCGAACAAGACGATATTGGCTGATACCATGGGCATCAAGCACATATACCGCGTGTAAACCTGAGTGTGTTTTTAATGTTGATTGTGGCACGATGATGGCTTGACGTTCACCCACGCGGAAACCAGCTTGAGCAAACATGCCAGGGTGAATATCCGCAGAGGCTTTAAGCGCTACTTTCACCAAAAACTGATGGGAAACAGGGTCGGCAGCTTGCACCACTTGGCGTACAGTACCTTCAAAGGTTTGGTGTAATGATGGAATGGTCACATCTACAATCGCATTTTCATGGATTTTGCTGATAAAACCTTCAGATACATACGTTTCTACCAATAGGCTTGTTGGGTCTTCAATGGTTAAAATCGGCATGCCAGGTGCTGCTAAATCACCTTGGCTAAGACGTTTTTCTACCACCACACCCGCAACAGGTGAGCGTACTTCGGCATAACTTAATTGGTTACTGGCTTGTTTCACTTGGGATTTGGCTACGGTATAACGCAGTTCAATTTTGGATAATTGTTGTTTGGATACAGCGCCCGATTTGAATAGTTCTTTGTAACGGTTTAAGTCGGCTTCGGCATCTGCCAAATCGGCTTTGGCTTGAATCAAAGCTTGTTTGGCATCAACAGGGTCAACACGTACCAATATTTGCCCTGCTTTGACTTGATCGCCTTCACGTACCGTCAATTCACGGATATAACCGGATAAACGTGAGCTAATGGATACACGGTGGTCAGAAGTTACCGTACCACTGGTGGTATAATATGCAGGTACAGCTTGTTGTTGTACGGTCATGGTTTGTGCTGTTGCCGTAGGGTAGTTTGCTGCTTTTGGTGCAGGCTCATCTGAGCAAGCACTAAGACTTGTAACAGCTGCAATTAGCGTGATGTATGTTAATTTTTGTTTGATATTGTTCATTGAACTACCCCTTCATGTAATGTGCCTGCTGCCAGTAATAAAGCAGCTTTGGCAATCATATAATCATATTTGGCTTGGATTTGTGCGACCCTAGATGCATCAGCATGGGCTTGCGCATCGAGTAAGTCAGAAGTTTTTTCTAAGCCTTGTTTTTGACGCAAGGATTTGATGCGTAAAGACTCCAAGGTTTGATTTAATGCTTCAGTTTCGCTTCGTAAACGTTGTTCAGCAATATGTAGCCCACGCCATGCCTGACGGACTTCATTGGCAATTTGTTGACGTTTATCTTCCAACTGCAAACTTGCCATAATACGTTTGGACTCTGCGGCACGTGTTTGTGCGTTGTTGGCACCACCCGCAAAAAGATTCATGGTCAAATTAATACCTACTGTTGTATTATCATTTTTTAAACCAAAGGTGTCACTGTTCCATTCTTGGGCTGCAATCAAATTGATGTGTGGATAAAAACCAGCTTGGGCTTGGCGTTTGCCTGCAGCAGCAGCTTCAACGCTACTTTGCAATGCCAATAAGTCAGCGCGATTGGCGTAAGCCTGTTCCAAGAGCTTATTGACATTTTCAGCTTGAAATTGAATCACAGGTTCTGCCAATACGGGTGCTTGTTTTGTGTTTGGCATACCTAAAACCAAGTGCAGGTGTTCAAGACTATCTTGATACTGAGCTTTGGCTTGAGCAAGTGCAACTTGGTTGCGTAATACATAAACATGGGCATCCATCACATCACTTTCGATAGCAATGCCACGCTTTTTCAAGGCTTGGGCATCATGCCAGCGATTGTTGGCAGCGCGAACAGCATGTTGCTGAGCTTCGACTTGTGCCAAGGCTTGGCGGGTTTGCACGTAAGCCGCAATGGTTTGATAAATCATTTGCTGTTTACGAAAATCAAATTGGTATGTGGATGCTTGGGCTTGAGACTTAGCAGCTGTTTGTGCAGCCCAATTTGCACCACCTGCAAACAACGGCATGGTTAAGTTAAGGCGGGTTAGGTAGTTGTTAATATAAGCAGGGCTGTTTAATAATGTCGGGTCAAAGTCAGCAGCGGTTACACCTTGTTGCTGCAATTTAGTACCAAAACTATTGAGTGGTGAGTTGGTACGAAATAAACCCGTGGATAGGTCTAAACGTGGCATGAGTTGCCCCGTGGCAGCATCAGCTTGTGCTTCAGCAGCTTGTACTTGTGCCTCAGCAACAGACAACATACGATTATGTTCAAGTGCAAAAGAAACACTATCTTTGAGGGATAATGTATCAGCTGCATGACCCATGACTGGTGAAACACATATGAGTGCAAACCATGTCAGGCGTTGGATTACGGATGGGAAAGACACGTTTAACATCTCCTTTTACCTTTGAAATTTGATGGCGAAGTATAATGTAGTTTAATATATTAGCAAGTTCTAATTTATATAAGTTGAAGCATACAGTTTTTCAAGACCTAGATTGTTTCCTCGACAGAGGATGACTGTCTTCTTATGTTTCAGCTCATGCAAGTTTTACGTTCATTTGATGCTGCGAAAAAAGCAGATTTACAGGGCTGTGCCATCACCATTGGTAATTTTGATGGTGTACACATGGGACACCAACAAGTGTTGGCGGAATTGAATGGTCATGCTGCGGCGCTAGGTGATGCAAAATCAGTGGTGATTACCTTTGAGCCACATCCCCGAGCCTTTTTGTTTCCTGAAGAAGCACCGCGTCGTTTGTCGCATTTGCATGAACGTTTGGAAGATTTAAAAAGTGCAGGTGTGGATGCCGTTCTTTTACTTCATTTTAATCAAGCTTTGGCATCCATGTCTGCCGAAGATTTTATGCGGCATATTTATAATAGTTTGGGTTTTAAACATATTCATGTCGGTTATGACTTTGCCTTTGGTAAAGATAGACAAGGGCAGGCGGATATGATGCGTGTGCTTGGTGATAGACATGGTTTTACAGTGAGTGAAGCTGCTGCTTTTGCTATGGATGGCGCGGTGGTATCATCCAGTCGTATTCGTTCGGCGATTGAAGCGGCTGATTTTGATTTAGCCAATGATTTATTGGGCCGTTGTTATGCCATTTCGGGTCGAGTTGGGCATGGTGAAAAACGTGGGCGTAAGATGGGTTTTCCTACGGCGAACATTCAGGTCAAAGATTTAACACATCCGCCCGTTGGCATTTATGCGGCATGGTCAGAATATGATGGTAAAAAGGTAAAATCTGCTGCATATTTGGGCTATCGCCCCACCTTTAACGGACGCACACTGTTGTTAGAAACACACTTATTGGACACGCAAGAAGACTTGTATGGCAAACGCCTGAAAGTACATTTCGTCAAGCGGATTCGTGAAGATAGGGCTTTTGTTTCCGCTGATGGTTTGGCGGCACAAATTCAAGCCGATTGTGCTGAAGCGCATCGCTTGTTGGATATTCATAGCCCTATAATAAAAAAACGATAGGCTGCGCCGTGTTTAAGGAAATGCTGATTTATTGGCATCCTGCCAAAAATCAGGACGAGAAAGGAAAAACGTGGTTTTCCTTTCTCTTAAAAATCAAATGCTTGCGCTATTGATTTGGCAGCCCACCCATGGGCTGCACGGAAGCACTGAATAAACCAGCGCTTCCTTAAAAGTTAGTTTAACACAATTGGAGTTCTTTTATGTCAGTCAATAAAGTCGTATTAGCCTATTCGGGTGGTTTGGACACCTCAATTATCCTTAAGTGGTTGCAAGATACTTATCAATGCGAAGTGGTGACGTTTACTGCTGATATTGGGCAGGGTGAAGAGGTTGAAGAGGCGCGTTCTAAAGCTGAGGCATGTGGTGCATCGGCAGTTTATATTGACGATTTAACGGAAGAATATGTGCGTGACTTTGTGTTTCCTATGTTTCGCGCCAACGCAATTTATGAAGGCGAATATTTGCTTGGTACATCCATTGCACGCCCGTTAATTTCCAAACGTATGATTGAAATTGCCAAACTTGAAGGTGCTGATGCTGTATCGCATGGTGCAACGGGTAAAGGTAATGATCAAGTGCGTTTTGAGCTTGGTTTTTATGCGCTAAAACCTGACGTGAAAGTGATTGCACCGTGGCGTGAATGGAATTTGACTTCACGTGAGCAAATGTTGGCATATGCAGCCAAACACGGCATTGAAATCGAGCGTAAACGTGAAAACTCCAAGTCACCATACTCAATGGATGCCAATTTATTGCATATTTCTTATGAAGGTTATGATTTGGAAGATCCTTGGGTTGCACCGGGTGAAGATATGTGGCGTTGGTCAGTGTCTCCTG
Source organism: Ghiorsea bivora (assembly GCF_000744415.1). Taxonomy (NCBI): domain Bacteria; kingdom Pseudomonadati; phylum Pseudomonadota; class Candidatius Mariprofundia; order Mariprofundales; genus Ghiorsea; species Ghiorsea bivora. Next base: position 241,126 of record NZ_JQLW01000005.1, on the reverse strand, counting down.
AAAATGCACCGAATACCCCAGAAGAAATTGAGCTGACTTATAAAGGCGGTGATATTGTTGCTGTGAATGGCAAAACCATGACTCCTGCGGAAGTATTGCGTGAACTCAATCGTTTGGGTAACAAACATGGTATTGGTCGCATTGATATTGTGGAAAATCGTTATGTGGGCATGAAGTCGCGTGGTTGTTACGAAACACCAGGCGGCACAATTATGCTCAAAGCGCACCGTGCTATTGAATCCATCACTGTGGACAGAGAAGCAGCACATTTGAAAGATGAGTTGATGCCACGTTATGCTAAACTGATTTACAATGGTTATTGGTTTGCCCCTGAAACACGTATGATGCAATCAGCCATTGATGCTTCACAAGCAACAGTGAATGGTGATGTACGCCTGAAATTATACAAAGGCAATGTCATGGTATTGGGTCGCCGCTCGGATAACTCCTTGTTTGATGAACGTTTATGTACATTTGAAGATGATGAAGGTGCTTACAATCAGCAAGATGCAGATGGTTTTATTAAACTTAATGCATTACGTTTGCGCATGAACCAGTTGGCTGGTAAATAAACATGAATGTGGTTAAATACCCTTGGATACTTCGTATATTTCACGCTGTATTTGCCGCTTGCCTGCTGGCACAACTGGCAGTGGGTGAGTTGATGGATGTGCCTGAAGTAGAAGGTGAGCATCAAGAAGCAATGCATATCCTAACGCAAGCATTTGCCCATGAGAATGAGCATTTAGCAGAAGTAGGTGTGACCACGCCTTCGCTGGGTTTTGAAACCCATGAGTTTTTGGGGCTGACCATTGTGGGGTTATTGGTGTTTCGCATGATATTGGCGTTGATGGCATTGCCTGAAGCGGGTTGGCGCACATTGTTTCCTTGGTTACAAGCAGAAGGCAGAACACAGCTACTGCAAGAGCTGAATACGCAAATTAAAGGCTGGTTTCGTCTTGAGCTTGCCAACCCGCAAGACAGTGAAACAACAGCTAAAACCATGCATGGTATACTTTTAATGCTTGCTGCAATCATGGCGGTGACAGGCGTACTACTGTATTTTGGTTGGAGTATCACAGCACCACAATCATGGATGGTGGTGCTTGTTGCTGAAGTACATGAGGCAATTGTTGGTGTGCTTGAGGCAATGATTGCTTTGCATGTGTTAGCAGCCATATTGCATGAAAGGCAAGGGCATGGCGTGTTGGCTAGGATTAGCCCTAAGCCATAGTTCGGGAGGTTCTGATTTATTGGCGTTTTGCCAAAAATCAGTGTGAGAAAGAAAAAATGTGGTTTTCCTTTCTCTTACAAATCAACAGCTTGTGCTATTGATTTGACAGACTGTCCTTAGGACTTATTCAATAAAATCAGAATCTTATTAAACGTTTGTTTACGCTCTCCAAGCATACCGAAGATTTCTTTATCTACAGACTCAATCGCTAAGATTGCTTGAGGCATGATAATAAGTGATTTTTTTGTTAAGGATAATGCTTTGATACGTGCATCCTTTTTGCTTTGCTTGCGTTTGACCAAGCCGCGTTCTTCCAGCTGACGTACAGCTTTAGAAAATGCCATTTTATCAATATTCATCAGTTGTGTAACTTGGGCTTGAGAAGGTTGAATACCTTGCTCTTCATACCAAGCAATCGATGCCATCATCACAAATTGCGTATGGGTGATGTGATAAGGTTCTAGGGCATTGTGAACCCGTTTTTGCCATTTCTGATGTAATTTCCAAAACTGAAAACCAACACTTTGTTGCGGTGTTTGAATATCAAAAATACTCATATTGTTTTTCCTCCACAAATGTTGCCTTATAGGCCTTTTTAAACTTTTTAAGGTGCGAGGTAAACCTTTTCGAAAGGTACATCAATTGATTACCTGAATAACAAAGATTTAAATATTTTTAAAGTTATATGTAATCCTTATTTCATATTAGTTTGCAGAATAGCCACTGGTTAAAGGACTTAACCCATATATCGATAGTAAAGAGGATATTTTCACTTTGGCGCACAGTCACATCCCTAAATGTTGCGGTTTAAATCTAAGGTGATAATCTACCGACCGTTCGGTCAGTTTGAGGTTCAAAGAGGTATCAAATGATATTGGCTCCTAGTGCAACACAAATACTTATTGCGGCAGAGAAGCTGTTTGCCAAGCGCGGTTATGATGGTGTGTCTATGCAACAGATTGCTGCTGATGCAGGTATATCCAAAGCCAATATCTACCATCATTTCAAATTAAAAGATGAATTGTATCTGGCTGTATTGAAATGTGCGCTTCAAGATATGAAACTTCTGCTCACTGAATTGCAACATGTTGATGGTACATCAGCTGAGCAACTTGCACATTTTTCTATTGAACACCTCAAACATATCAATGCCAAAAGCAATATTTCCAGACTTATTCTTCGGGAAATGCTGGATAGCAATAGCTCAAGAGGGCAAGACCTAGCAGAGCAAGTTTTTGCTGAATATTTTTCTCTTTTAAGGTCATTATTATGTCAATGTCAGGAGCGTGGTGAGATTAGGCGTGATATTGATCCTGACCATATGGCAGCAGCACTTGCTGGAATGAATATATTTCTTTTTCAATCTTGGCCAGCGCTGCAACACTTTCCAGGCAACCTATTTAAGAATCAGCATGAAAGCGGAAAAATTATGTTTGAACTATTGTACAATGGTTTTACAACTCACGGAGATAAAAAATGAATAGAATCGTATTGTTATTGTTGGTCGTTATGCTGGCATCTTGTGGAGATGGAGAGCTTGCGAAGGATGGAAAAGAAACTGATATAAAAAGTCAGCATGCTGTTAGGTCTGTAAAAATAACTACGGTAAAAAGTGAATTGCGCAATGTTGAGGTGATTGAGCAGGCTTTGGGGCGTATACTTGATCCAGCAACAACAACCATTGCCGCAGAAGTGCCAGCACGTGTACGTAAGGTGAAGGTTGATGTCGGAGACAAGGTTGCAAAAGGTGATGTGCTGGCGCAACTCGATACTTCTGATATGCAGGTGGCTGTTTCCACAGCAGCAGCAAACTTAGCACGCAACAAGGCGCAGGCTAATGCACAAGAACGGCTTGTTCAGCGCTACAGAAAACTGGCTGAAGATAAATTTATCTCTACCACCATGTTGGATCAGGCAGAGGCACAATTGATAGCTTTGCAAAAATCAGTAAAGGCGGCAAAAGCGCAGCTCAGGCAAGCCAAAAATAATTTGGCCCGAACCGATATTGTTGCACCTGTTACAGGAACGATTCAGAAACGATGGGTTGCAGCAGGTGATTATATTGGTGTCGGTAAGCCTATGTTCCAATTGGTTACAAATGATCAATTTATTATCTCCATTACGGTTCCTGAAACCAAGATTCATTCAGTTAAAGTAGGTATTCCGGTGCGCATGCACTTGCCTGGTAGTGATCAGATTATTTCCGCGTCAATTAATGATTTAACGCCAATGATTGGATCGTCATCAAATGCTTTTGAAGCACGGGTGAGAATCAATAATCCAGGTAACTGGCGGCCTGGCGGAAGTGTCATTGCGGAATTAATTATTGCGACGCATAAGCAGGCCGTTGTGGTGCCTGAAGAGTGTGTGGTGCTGCGTCCTGCTGGAGAGGTTGTTTATGTACTAAAAGGTGAAAAGGTTGAGGTGCACAGCATCCAAACTGGCGTTCGCAGAAACGGTTATGTTGAAATCACGGATGGCTTAAGTGCTGGCGTCACGCTGGCTGCAACTGGCGCGGCATTTTTAAGTGATGGGGCAAGCGTACAGGTTCAGGCAGGTGCAAAATGAATTTACCTGAACTCTCCATCAACCGCCATGTATTCGCATGGATGATGTCAGCGCTGTTGGTCTTGTTTGGTATCATTAGTTATAACCGTATTGGTGTGGATCGTTTCCCTACTGTAGATTTCCCCATGGTATCAGTGACCACCGTGCAGGTAGGGGCGGATTCAGATATCGTTGATGCCTCGATGACATCGATTATCGAGGAAAAGGTAAATAGTATTTCAGGCATTGAGCATGTAATATCCTATTCATCACCCGGTGTATCTGTGGTAACACTACAGTTTCTTCTGTCTAAAGATATTGATGTGGCATTTAACGAAGTCCAGGCTAAGGTCAACCAGGTTTTAAGTGAGCTACCCAAAGGTAGTGAGCCTCCAATTGTTGCCAAGATTGAAATTGGTGCTGCTCCAGTTTTATGGCTATCTTTATCAGGCGACCGTACGCTTCAACAGCTCAATCAGTATGCTCGGAATATTATTAAAAAGCGTTTGGAAAACATTAATGGCGTGGGTGAAGTTCAGATTGCAGGTGAACGAAAACGTACCATACGTGCATGGCTGGATCTGGATCGCATGCAGGGTTTTGGTGTTACTGTTCCCGAAGTGATTGCGGCATTTCAAAAAGAGCATGTTCAATTCCCTGGTGGTTTTCTGACCAGTGATAAACGTGAATATATGATCAAACTGGACATGGAGTTTCACACTGCTGATGCATTGAAAAAAATGGTGGTACGCGCCAAAGGTGGTAGCACGATTACCTTGGCGGATATTGCCGATATTGAAGATGGACTGGCTGACTTCAGGCAAATTGCCCGTTTCAATGGCAAGCCTACTGTTGGTTTGGGCATTGTAAAAGTCACAGGTGCCAATGCCGTTGCCATTGTGGATGAGGTAAAAAAGCGTTTGAATGAAGAGATCCAGCCAGCACTACCGCCTGGACTGGAAATCAATATTGCTTCAAATGATGCCGATATTATTCAGGGTATTGTTGATGGACTAAAAGAACATCTAATTGAATCGATTCTGCTGGCTTTTGTGGTTGTGCTAGTGTTTCTGAAAAGTATTCGCGCGACCTTGATTGTAACTGCGGCAATTCCAGTTTCTATGCTGGCGGCAATTGGCGTTGCTTATGCCCTTGGCTTCACGTTGAACTTAATGACCCTTCTTGCTCTGCTTTTATTGATTGGCATTGTGGTTGATGATGCCATTGTGGTGCTGGAAAATATCTACCGCCATCGTGAAGAGGGATTGGAGCCTGATGCAAAAAGCGCTGCGATTTCGGGTAGCAAACAGGTGACCTTTGCAGTGATTGCTGCGAGCTTAAGTATTGTGGCGATTTTTGCCCCTGTGATTTTCATGGATGGTATGATTGGGCGTTTCTTTAATGCGTTTGCCGTGATTGTCAGCTTTGGCGTGCTGGCATCGCTATTTGTTGCGCTGACTTTGGTTCCCATGCTCTGTTCTCGTTATTTGCATGTGGAAAAAAGGCACGGTCATGTTTATAAGCTATTTGATCGAGGCTTTATGCTGCTTGATAACATGTACCGCTATGTGTTGAACGGATGTCTGAATCATCGCTGGAAAGTATTGGCAGGATCGATAGCATTGTTTGTCATCAGTACAACATTGTTTGGTTTGATTGGTAAAGGTTTTGTCCCAGAAGAGGATGAAGGTCGCTTTATGATCATTTTCAAGGCACCCCTGGGCTCATCGGTGAGCGACACGGGTATGCGCTTAAAAGAAATGGAGTCAGTACTGGCCAGTGATCCAGATGTGCGGAGCTATTTTACGGTCATTGGTTCAGGGCAGCGTGGGCAAGTGAATCAAGGTATGACCTTTGTTCGATTGAGCAACAAGACGGAACGCAGTCGTAAGCAGTGGGATATTATTCCTGAGATTCAAACGAAACTGGGGCAAATCCCAGGCTTGCATGCCTTTGCCATCAAGGTGCCGATTGTCGGTGGTGGACAGCGTGGCGAACCCATGCAGTTTGCGCTTACTGGACCTGATCTTGGTGAGGTTGCTAGGTTATCACATGAGCTAAAACAGAAACTGGATAGGTTACCTGGAATGGGGAACCTTGATCTTGACCTGCAACTGGATTTGCCGCAGTTGGTCTTGCATGTCGATCGTGAGCGTGCACGGGACTTGGGTATTTCTGCCGCAGATATTGCTCAAACTGTTGGCGTGTTGGCTGGCGGTTATGATGTTGCCAAGTTTAATGATGAGCCTGGCGATGGGAATCGTTACAATATACGTTTAAAAGTGAAGCATGGCCAGCTCGCACAACCCGATGATTTGAGCAAAATATACTTGCGCACCCCCACAGGGCAGCAGGTTCGACTGGACACTATTGCCAGTTGGCAGCGTCAGCTAGGCCCAGCCGTGATTCAGAAAATGGATCTGCGATACGCAGGTATGTTCTATACAGCACCTAGCATGCCGCTGGGCGGAGCTGTTGATCAAGTTAATGAGCTTGCCAAAGAGCTATTACCCCCTGGTTATGGTATTATATATACAGGTCAGGCGGCAGAATTTAAAAAGACAGGTAAAAATATGATGTTTGCCTTTGGTATTGCGATGATTCTGATTTTCATGGTTCTGGCGAGTCAGTTTAACTCCTTCGCCCAGCCATGGGTCTTAATGCTCGCCCAACCCATGGCGATTGCCGGTGGTGTAGCTGCCCTGGTCATCACAGGAAATACACTTAATATCTTTTCCATGATCGGGCTGGTGTTGTTGGTTGGTTTGGTGGCTAAAAACTCGATTTTGCTTGTTGATCTGACCAATCAATACCGTAATCAGGGGATGAGTATTGACCATGCGTTACGGGAAGCTTGCCCTGTGCGCATGCGACCTGTGTTGATGACATCACTCACTATTATCTTTGCTATGCTGCCAGCCGCACTCGGTTGGGGTACAGGTAGTGAAATGACCATTCCTATGTCGGTCGCCGTGATTGGCGGCATGATTTCATCGACACTGTTAACACTGGTTGTTGTTCCAGCCGCTTATTCACTCATGGAAAATGGAATTGAACGATTTAAAAACTGGCGTGGTTTGCGTACAAGGATTACGGCAGATGAACCCATAAAAGGTGAGATAAAATCATGAAAAAGATTATAATACTATCGCTTTGCCTTCTACTTCCTTCACCTGCTTTTTCAGCCGGTGTATCAAGCTTGCAATCTGCTGTTGATTTGGCTCTGAAGCATGCTCCTTCCCTTCAGGCGGCACAGGCTGCACGAAATGCATTGACTGAAGATATCACCTTGGGGCGTGCATCGATGTTGCCCTATGTGGTTGCCAATGCCTCGCTCACGAGAAGAAACCAGGATTTTAGCTATGATGTATCATTTGATTTTCTAAAAACAGGTGTGCGTAATAATGAACAAATCTATGGCATTAAGGCATATCAGCCATTGTTTGATGTAGAGAAGTGGGCAGCCTATCAACAGGGTAAAATTTCTGCTGCGACAGGAGAAGTGAAGTTAGCCATGCAACGCCAACAAACCATTCTGGAAGCTTCTGCTGCATGGCTGAGTGTCATTCGGGCGAAGGCTGCATTTTCGGCAGCGAAAGTCAGAGAGCAGGCCATGAATAAGCTTGCTATGCAGGCAAAATCGGCATTTGAAGTGGGTACGGCTACCGTCAATGATTCTCTTTCGGCCAGTAGTCGCCGTGATCTGGCTACAGCCGGACGAATTCGGGCAGGTCAGGTTTTGGCTCAAGCAGAAGCAAGATTAAACTCGCTAGTTGGTATGGAGATGGTGGTTTCCGGTACTCTACATCAGGGAATGGAGCCGCTGCATGTCAAGGAGGATAATCTGGAAATATGGGAGCAGCGGGCAGAAGCAACAGCGCTAGGTGTTCAATTAAGTGATCAGGCTGTAGCTATGGCTGATGCAGAACATTTAAAAAGTGTGGGGGGAGCTATGCCTACATTGCAACTGGTGGCAGGCTGGGATCATATCAAAAGCTCGGATGGCACATTTGGTGGTTCAACGGTGAAAGGAGCTTCCTTTGGAATAGAATTATCCATGCCGCTCTATGCAGGTGGTGGAATATGGGCTCAACAGCGCAAGAGTACTCAAGAAAAGATTCAGGCTGAATTTAACATGGCAGAAGCCAAGCGCACGGCACGTCTTGCAGCCCGTCAATCTCTGCTTGGTTTGCGTACAACTGCTGCTGAAGTTAAGGCATTGGATGCAGCCTTGAGTAGCGCTAAAACGGAAAAAAAGGCTGCACAGGCAGGGTTTGAAGTAGGCGTACGAACTATTACAGATGCGTTGGATGCCGAAGAAAGATTAGCTGCCGCCAAACAGCGATATGCTGATGCTGTTGCCCGCCATACAATGGCCTATCTTCAACTGATTGCATCCACAGGTGAATTGGATGAATCATCTGTAAGCATCATCGATGATTTTTTAAAAAAGAAATTGTAAGAATGAAGTAGTCGGATTCTTACACTATATTTTTAATCGCCTGCCATTACACTATCGCTAATGGCTAACCCGCGCTTAACCCTACATCATATTCATATGCACAATCTGCGCTGTCATCAAGACTTTGAATGGCAATGTGGCAAGCATTTGAATTTGATTACAGGTGATAATGGCAGCGGCAAAACCACTATTTTGGAAGCAGCTTATATTTTGGCGTATGGGCGTTCATTTCGCCAAGCCAAAGCCCCGCAACTCACCCACTGGGATGCCAAGTCTTTTCATATTCAAGCGACTATTCAACGCTATGGCCCTTTACATATTCGCGTAGATGGTAAAAAAGGTAAAGTGGATATGTCGCTGCAAGGTAGAAAGGTTGCAGCCCGAAAGGATATGTTTGAGCATATATCTTTGATTGTGGATGCACCCCAAGGTGTACGTTTGATTGATGGTGCACCAGGTGAGCGGCGCAAGTGGTTAGATCGACTTGTGATTGCCACACAAACAGCCTCTTACACCCATTATCAAGGCTATTTGCGGGCATTGATGCAACGGGGCCGCTTATTGCGTCATCATGGCTCTGCGGATGAATTAAGCAGCTGGGAAGAACAAATTGTCAGCTACGGTAGTATCATCAAAGCCAAACGTGCCACTATTATCGCCAAATTAAACCAATATTTAACCCAAGAAAGCGACTGGTTGGATCTACCCTTTCAACTTGAGCTAACAGGGCAAACATTTGAAAACAAAGAAGAATGGTTCAGTTGGTTGCATGGTAAACGTGAGGAACATCACCGCCTTGGTCGTGTCACCCAAGGCCCGCATTGTGATAGGCTGAAAATCAGTTATAATAGCCGTGAAATACGTGTATGTGGTTCGAGAGGTCAGCAAAAAGTATCCGGTATAGCCTTACGGTTAGCTGAATGTTTGGTGCTTCAAGAAACCAAGCGTTTAATGCCAATTTTATTGCTTGATGATTGCTTGGAGTCGTTAGACCATACTCGCGCTTTGCGCTTGTTAGAAAGATTAGGCCAACATCAGGGCCAAGTGCTGATGACAGCGCCTGGTGATGTGCCCGAAGATATTCGCAAACACACATTACACCAAAGCTTGAACACAAAATGAACAAAAAGATTTGAATGAACAGAATGGTCAATGAGGTATTCAAATGAGTGAAGAACAAACAGCATACGGCGCGGATAGCATCAAGGTCCTCAAAGGGCTAGACGCAGTGCGCAAACGCCCTGGCATGTATATCGGCGACACCGATGATGGCACAGGTTTGCATCACATGGTTTACGAAGCTGTAGATAACTCTATCGATGAAGCTTTGGCTGGGCATTGCGATAAAGTTGAAGTGATTCTTCATTCTGATGATTCGGTGACTGTGCGAGATAATGGGCGTGGTATCCCTGTTGAAATGCATACGGATGAAGGGCGCTCTGCTGCTGAAGTGATTATGACCGTGCTTCATGCTGGTGGTAAATTTGATAGTAATTCATACAAAGTATCCGGTGGTTTGCATGGTGTGGGTGTATCGGTTGTGAATGCACTCTCCGATTATTTAGAGTTGACCATTCGTCGTGCTGGGAAAATTTATCAGTGTAGATTTGAGCGTGGGGATACTGTTGAACCCATCCATGTGATTGGTGATGCAGATGGTACAGGCACAGAAGTACGCTTTTTGCCAAGCTTGGAAACATTTTCACATCGTAATATGTCGTTTGATATTTTAGCAAAACGTCTGCGTGAACTTTCATTCTTGAACAGTGGCGTACACATTGAACTCACAGATGAACGCACTGACCAGCAATTGGTCTTCAAATACGATGGTGGTATCACTGCCTTTGTTGAGCACTTGAATAAAGCGCGCTCACCTTTGCACCCAGAGTGCATCGACATTAAAACGGAAAAAGATGATGTAGGTGTTGAGCTTTCTTTGCAGTGGACCGATTCTTATCAAGAAAACGTATTTTGCTACACCAACAATATCCCCCAGCGTGATGGTGGTGCGCATTTGGCTGGTTTAAGAGCAGCACTAACCCGCTCTATCAACAACTATGCATCATCCAATGGTTTATTGAAAAAACATAAAGTTTCACTCACAGGTGATGACTGCAGGGAAGGTTTAACAGCAGTATTATCCGTTAAAGTACCCGACCCTAAATTTGGCTCACAAACCAAAGATAAATTGGTATCTTCTGAAGTTCGCCCCATTGTTGAAAGTAAAGTGAATGAAAAACTTTCGGAATGGTTTGAAGAACATCCCAAAGAAGCACACACCATTATTGGTAAGGCTGCAGAAGCAGCGATGGCTAGAGATGCTGCACGTAAAGCACGTGATTTAACCCGTCGTAAAGGCGCTTTGGATGTATCCAACTTGCCAGGTAAACTTGCCGACTGCCAAGAAAAAGACCCCGCAAATTCTGAAATTTACCTTGTGGAAGGGGACTCTGCGGGAGGTTCGGCCAAACAAGGTCGTAACCGCAGAACCCAAGCTATTCTTCCACTCAAAGGTAAGATTTTGAATGTTGAACGTGCCCGTTTTGATAAAATGTTATCCAGCCAAGAGGTCGGCACTTTAATTACCGCACTAGGTACAGGTATTGGCAAAGAAGATTTTGATATTGCTAAACTACGTTACCATAAAGTCGTGATTATGACCGATGCCGATGTGGATGGTGCACATATTCTGACTTTATTGCTGACCTTCTTCTACCGTCAAATGCCCGAGTTAATTGAACGTGGTTATTTGTACATTGCCAAACCACCCCTTTATCGCGTGGCAAGGGGCAAAAAAGACAGGTATATCGCTGATGATAGTGAGCTGCAAGAATTTTTGCTTGAAACAGGTAGCCAAGACAAAGAGTACCATGAATCTGCTAAAAAAGGTGCCATGACCACCGAGCGCTTCCAAACCTTTATTCGTAGCATTCATCGTTTACACGCTTTGGTGATTAGATTATCGCAACGTGTGGATGGGCGCGTCTTAAAACTATTGGTTGAAGGTAAAAAACTGTCTGCCGCGATGATGCGTGACAAAGAGCGCTTAGAAACACATATGCAAGGCATTATTGAAACTTTCAAACAAGAATCGCGTGCGGATGAAGATTTGAAATTCCGAATTTATAAAGATGAAGATTTGGATGCATGTTGGGTACAATTTGAGCGCCGTGATCATGGCCGTACCAAAATTTCACGTTTGGATATTGATTTGGTATCCACCGTTGAATTCTCCGAAGCCCAAAAACTTTGTAACAATGCACAATCTTTGGTTGGCACGGGTGCTTATGTATCCAGTGGTGACAAACGCTGGGAAATTAACACCTATGATGATGTAGCAAACCTGATTGATAAAGAAGGTCGCCGTGGTTTGAGCATTCAACGTTACAAAGGTTTGGGTGAAATGAACCCTGAACAACTTTGGGAAACGACCTTAGACCCTGTTAACCGTACTTTCCTTAAAGTAACTCTTGAAGATGTTGTATCTGCCGATGAAACATTTTCAACCTTAATGGGTGATGCTGTTGAGCCTCGCCGCGACTTTATCCAAGCCAATGCGCTAAAAGTGAGAAATCTTGATGTCTAATAATAAAAAACAACTTAGCTATGCCGATTGTGGTGTAGATATCGATGCTGGCAATGCTTTTGTAGGTAGAATTAAAAATGCTGTAAACAGCACAATGCGCCCTGAAGTGCTTGCAGGTTTGGGCGGGTTTGGTGGGTTATTCCAACCTGATTTCTCAGGCATGCAAGAGCCTGTGCTGGTATCTGGTACAGACGGTGTTGGTACCAAGTTATTGCTTTTGCAAGAATACGATAAACCACATGTAGCTGGCATTGATTCCGTTGCCATGTGTGTAAACGACTTGGCTGCTTTGGGCGCTGCCCCATTATTCTTCTTAGATTACTTAGCAACAGGTACACTTAAAGGTGAAACCTTGGCTGGTGTGGTCGAAGGTATTGCTGATGCATGCAAAACATGTGAATGTGCCTTGATTGGCGGCGAAACGGCTGAAATGCCAGGCATGTATGCACCAGGGCATTATGATATTGGTGGATTCTGCGTAGGTGTCGTGGATAAACCCAAAATGGTCGATGGTTCAACCATTGCCGATGGTGATGTCGTCTTAGGGCTTGCTTCAAATGGTCCACATTCCAATGGTTTTTCTATGGTACGCAAGCTACTAGAACTAGGAAAAGCAGACTTAAACAATGACACGCTATCCGATGGTAGCAAAGCCATTGATAAAGTTTTAGCACCAACCCGTTTGTATGTACCAGCCATCAATGCTTTGATGAAAAGCGGTGTAACCGTACATGGTTTTTCACATATCACAGGTGGTGGCATGTTTGATAATCTTGAACGTATTTTATCTGATGATTTGGCAGTAACGGTCGATGTATCTTCATGGGGCGTACCACCCGTGTTTGAATATTTACTCAGTTTTGCTGATGTAGACAAAACCGAACGTTATCGCACCTTTAATATGGGTATAGGTTTTGTTGTTATTCTACCTAAAGATAATGCCGAAGAAGCTGAAAAAGTTCTTCGTGATGCTGGCGAAACAGTTTACCACATTGGTCATATTCATAAACGCGATGGTGAGGTTGTAACCTTAATCGGCTAATCAATTATGGATAACAAACACACACAAAACCCTAAAGATATCAAATACCATGTAACAAAGTATTTACATCGTATTCAAGATCAACTTCAGGGTAAAACGGTGATTGATTTGCCTGCTGGTTCTGGGTTTACATCACAACTTTTACTGAATATGGGGGCAAAAGTTCGTGCTTTTGATTTATTCCCTGAATACTTTAAACTTAAAGGTGTAAGTTGTGAGCGTGCTGATGTAACACAAGGTATTCCTGTAAAAAATAATATTGCTGACATGCTCATTTGCCAAGAAGGCATCGAGCATTTCAGTGACCAATTACAGGTATTCAAAGAATTTAATCGTGTACTCAAACAAAATGGTACACTGATTATTACCACACCTAGCTACTCCAACCTAGCAGCTAAATTCAGCTATATCATGTTTGAAAGTGAAACCAGTAGCCAAATGCCACCCAATGAAATTAATGATATTTGGATGGACGATCAATCGGTATCAACTGAAATTTACCATGGGCATATTTTTCTAATCGGCTTACAAAAATTACGCATACTTGCACGGCTAGCAGGCTTTAATATCAAAGAAATCCGTTATGTACGTTTAAGCCGTGGTTCATTGGTTTTATTTCCCTTCTTATACCCGCTTATTCTCATACGCTCACTGCTGACCTACCAAAAACATATGCGAAAATTGCCAAAGATTTCTGAATCCAAGAAAAAAGAAGTATATCAAGAGCAGCTTCGCATCAATATCAACCCCAAACATTTACTAAACAAACATACGTTTATTGTTTTTGAGAAGGAAAAAGACAGCAAAGATGTCAGCTTCAAATATGATGAAGTATTAAAAAGCTTTGACCAAGAAACCTAAACATCACTTCAATTTAATATCACTCAAAGCATAAATACCGCGAGGGTCATTCAGCGCGAAAATATCATCTTGCACATGAAGTGTTTGCATCAACATATCAACCATTGCCGATGGTTGAATATCTAGAGATACCAAAACCTCACTCAATATATTCTCCATCATAAACTCCAATGCATTCATGGGTGGTGTGACTTCCACTGCAGTATGACTCTTCTCAATATGTGCCAATCGTGCCGCAGCTTGAATCGCAGCATCCATGTCGCCAAGCGCATCCACCAAACCCAAATCCTTGGCATCACGCCCGCTCCAAACACGCCCTTGTGCCAATGACTCAACCTTTTCCGTTGGCATCTTCCGCCCTTGGGCTACATGCCCGATAAACTGCTTATAAATTTGATGAATACTAAGTTGAATCGACGCTGCAAGCTCAGCAGTTAATGGTTTATCAATACGCATTGCTCCTGCCAATTTAGTTGTACCCAAACCATCGGTATGCACACCTAACTTCTCTAGGCTATGACTAATATTGGGTACAATGCCAAAAACACCTATAGAACCTGTAATGGTGGCAGGTGATGCCCAAATTTCATTGGCTGCAGACGCAATCCAGTAACCTCCTGATGCTGCCATACTACCCATGGATACCACCACAGGTTTACCATGTTGCCGCAATACTTCAACAGCATGACGAATACTCTCGGATGCTTGGGCACTACCTCCAGGTGTATTTAAACGCAGTACCACAGCTTTGATGCGCGTGTCATGAAGTGCTGTTTGTAATAACTCAACCATGGTATCACTACCAATGGTACCTGAAGGTTGTTCACCACTTAGAATCTGACCACTGCCCGTAATGATACCCACCCAGTTATCCACATCTTGCGGTTGCGATGGTAGTAAACTGGTATTCGCCATCAAATATGACTTATAATCCACCAGTTCAGCTGGCCCTGTTTTGGCTTGTAATTTAGCATCTGCCTGCTCTGGATAAAGTAAACCATCCACCCAGCCTTCTGCCATAAAGAATTTCCCCAGATCACCATCATAAGCCTTGATGCTCGCAACGGGAGTGTCTAAGACCTGCTGTAAACGTGCCGTTTTGATGCCTCGCATGTTTTGAATATCTGTTTTATATACATCCCAAAGCGTATTTAACCATTGGCTATCGGCCTCTCTTTCTGCATCTGACATGGCATTTTGTATCAAAGGTGCAGCGGCTGACTTATATTTACCCGCCCGAAACACATGAACATCTACACCCAACTTATCCAAGGCATCTTTAATATAGTTGCGGTATACAGCATACCCCTGCAATGCAATATTCCCCATAGGATGCAAATACACATCATTTGCTGCTGCCGCCAAATAATACTGTGCTTGCGTCCAATTATCAGCATACGCCATCACAGGTTTTCCACTTGCCTTAAATGTTTCAATAGCATGGCGAATTTCTTGCAAATGCGGCAAGGCAGCCGATGATAGTTTGCTCAAATCAAGGCGCACACCTTTTATCCGCTCATCTTTGGCTGCCATTTCCAGCGCCATCACCACATCATGCACCTTCACCTGTTTCGGCTCAGGATTGGTTAACGCGGATAAACCAAAACTTGGGCGTTTGACCTGCTCAACCAAAGCTCCTTTTAAATCCAACTGTAAAATCGCCCGTTCTGGCATGGTTGGCTGCGCTTGCATCAAGGTGTACAACAAGAAGCCAACTAAAAACAAGAAAAGCATATTCACCATAACATAGCGAATATTTTCTATACCTTTCATCAACCTTAAAAAAGCTGTTTTCATACCATCCCCTGTAGCCATTTATGCTGGGCTTTCAATTGTCATGCACCTTGCAAGAAAACTTGGATTTGCTGACGAATTTTGTCACGCACCTTATAAAATTCAGCCATGATTTCTTCTTCGCTACCACTTGCTTTTGCTGGATCATCAAAAGGCCAGTGTTGTTTTTCACAGCTTACAGGCACAGTTGGACAGCTTGCATCCGCATTGCCACATACTGTAATCAAAAGGTCAATGTCTGCCAAAAGTACAGGGTCTAATGCTTCAGACTTTTGCTGACTAACATCAACACCAGCTTGCTTCATCGCAGCAATAGCCCGCGGATTTTTACCATGTGCGACAATGCCCGCAGAATACACATCATAAATGTCACCTGCTAAATATTTGAGCCAACCTTCTGCCATTTGTGAGCGGCAGGCATTACCCGTACATAAGAATAACACCTTGCGCTTACTCACTTTATTTCATCCAATCCTGTAAAGTGTCTACAATCAACTTGGCTTGTTTGGCATTGGTAATGTTAAATTTTGAGCGCGGTGTATATTTACCATCACGCTTTTGAAAACGACGAATCGTATACTTATCAGTGCTGTATTCTTGGTTGGTTTTGTCCCAAGTTTGGTACTTAAACAAAATAGTTACCCATGCACCTTTACTCAAAATCATTTTATCCGTTTGTTTGGTCGTTAAAATACCATTTTCTTCATAATCAATGGTTAGTTCGTCCGCTGTTTCTGCCATATGTCTCTCTTTTGAATCAGAATATTCATTAGGTTTATTTTTGAATGGGACGAACCCTAGCAAAGACACCGCCCAAAGCTACAAACATACAGTATGAAGTAGAATAGGTTACAGTACCTTTACATAATATATACTTTAGATATACTTTATTCATGTTTATCCAAAAGCTTATCCAATCATTAAGCAAACACAGTGTAAATTATGCTCTTGTAGGTGGTTATGCTGTGGCGCTACATGGTGCATTTCGCGGCACCATGGATGTCGATTTGGTCATTCAAGTGGATGAACAAAACTTTCTCAATGCTGAAAAAGCACTCATATCGATTGGATTACAAGCTCGTTTGCCAGTTAAAGCTCATGAAGTATTCCACTTTCGTGATGAGTATATTAACAATCGGAATATGGTTGCTTGGTCCTTTGTAAACCCAAACAACCCAGCGGAAATGGTCGATATTATTATCACTGAAGACTTGATTAAAATGAATACTGTAAACAAACAAGGTTTTGGTTTGGACATTCAAGTGCTTGCTATTGATGATTTAATTCAAATGAAAAAAAAATCAGGCCGACCTCAAGATTTAGAAGATATTGCTGCCCTTAAGAAGTTAAAATGAGACCCATTCAATACTTTAGCGATGAATATTTAGAGCGATGCAAAGGTATAACTACGGAACAAGTTTTAGAGTTCCTAGAAACTTTTCGGAAAATGCAAGAAAAACCAAAAAAGAGTAAATTGATTAGCCTCAAAGTGCCTGAACCAATGTTGGAATCCTTTAAACAAAAAAGTGCGCTTGAAGGCATCAAATATCAAACCAAAATCAAAAGTTTAATGCAGGATTGGTTAACCCAATAAACCCGCCGTTCAGTAACTTTCAAAAGAATATGGTTACTTAAAGTACGCTGACTTAACCAATATATCTTTAGTGAGGTGGAAGAAGTTCAGAGGCATACAACACGTTGGTTATGGACGTACAACAATGAGAGACCTAACATGGCACTTGGTGGTAAACGCCTAAACAAAAACTAAGCGTTAGCTGCTTAATGATTTACTACTTATAAATACAGACACTTATGGGTGGATTACCACCTCAACAATAATCTCCTTGGGAATGCTTGACTCCATACTATAGTCATGGGTTTAGTTTTCGCAGATTACATGATATCTATAAAAGAACCTTTCGAGATAATAAAATACCCGCTTTCGAATCATCTTGTTGATAATGGGAAAGCACTATAAGTAGATAAAAAGTGGAGTACATGAATGAGGCAAAAAACTATTGGTTGGGCAGCTAAAGAAGCAGGGGTAAATACACAAACAGTTCTTTATTACGAACGTCGTGGTTTGCTTCCTGAACCTTCCCGATCTTTTAATGGCTATCGTTTGTTCAATGATATATCGGTACAAAGAATATTCTTTATCAAACGTGCACAGAAGCTTGGATTTACTCTGAAACAAATTGCAGCACTTCTTGCGTTACAAGGTGATCATAATTCAAGTTGTGCTGAGGTTAGTGCCATGGCTTTAAGTCATCTTGAAAAGATTAAAAGTAAAATTCTTGACCTACAACGTATGAAAGATGCATTGCTTCCTCTTGTGAATGCATGCCCAAAAAAAGGAGCTCTGAACGCGTGTCCAATTATGGATAGTCTAAAAGGGAGTAAATGATGTTTGTATGGATTATGGTGCTCAGTAGTTTGTTTACGTTTGTGGGTGTAGCTACTGCTGGTCCCATTACGTTTAATAGTGCCCTGCCAGTGTCCGAAGGGGTAGGTATTCTTCGATCACAACTAAAACTGATTCGCAAAACTGGTGATGTTACTTCCCAAAAACGAGATTTGACAGTTACAGCCGTGCCTCTGGTTCTGGCTTATGGCCTGAGTTCTAAATTAGCGTTATTTGGCGTAGTGGCTAACGTAAATAAACTCATGGATACCACAATGGGAGGGGAACGTATTCGTCGCAAGACGAAGGGCTTGGGTGATAGTAAACTATTTGCACGTTACACTGTTTACCAAGTGGATAGCCCAGGGGATACGTTCCGCATCGCACCTTTCATAGGCATAAAAATACCCAGTGGCAGGTATGATAAGCAAGATGCCTTTGGCTTGATACCACGTCCTTTACAATCTGGGTCAGGTTCTTGGGATCCTTTTGTAGGCATCGCCATTACCAGACAAACGTTGGACTGGGAGTTTGATGTAGCAACAAGTTATCAGGCAAACACTAAAGCATACGACTTTAAATTTGGTGATGAAGCTAGGTTAGATGGGTCTTTTCAATACCGAATATTGCCACATTCATTAGAGAATATTGGTGTACCTTCTTTTATTTATGCTGTGCTTGAATCTAACCTTATTTGGAATGGAAAGAATAAGCTTGCAGGTGCGACTAATGTAGACAGTGGTGGAACTACTTGGAACCTAGTTCCTGGTTTACAATATGTTACTAGCCGATATGTATTGGAAACAGCAGTCTTAATACCAGTGAAGCAACAATTAAATGGTACAACACTTGAAACAGACTTGGTGTGGACAACAGGTTTTCGCTGGAATTTTTAAGGAGTTATAAAATGCGCATATTACAATCAATTTTTGTTATTACTATTCTGTCAATCATGTCTTTAAATACCTTGTTTGCGGAAGGAGTTAAAGCGCAAACGGTGACCATTCAAGTTGATGGTCTATCCTGTCCTTTTTGTGCCTATGGTTTAGAAAAAAACCTGAAAAAAATAGAAGGTATTGAAGCTGTCAAAATTGATATGAAAACAGGCAAGGCAACGATTACAATACAGGAAAACATGGGTGTGACTGATCAATCGCTACGCCAAGCTGTAAAAAAAGCAGGTTTTACAGCACGTGATATTACTCGCCAGTGAAAATTTTAATAAAGGTTTTTCTAGCATTATTTGTTACAGTATTATTTAGTGCTTGTAGTACCGATAACCCTATTAATGTTCAGGTATGGGGAAGCTTGGGTGATGGGTGTGGGCAATTCAATGAGCCTTTTGATATAGCGGTGGATAAGAGGGGTTTCGTTTATGTTACCGATGTTCGTAATAAACGTGTACAAAAGTTCACTGAAAGTGGTGAGTTTATCATGTTTATTGGTCAGGATTTGTTTGAAAAACCCAGTGGTATTGGCATAGGTCTTCATAATACAGTATGGGTCACAGATTATGATTTGGATCAAATATTTCAGTTTAATGCTAACGGGGATTTACTAACGGTATGGGGAAATGCTGGTGATAAGTTGGGCGAATTTGAATCTCCTGTAGATGTAGCTGTAAATGGAGCTGGACAGGTTTATGTGGTGGATCAATATCATCATCGTATTCAGGTGTTTACACCTGATGGACATTTTATTAGGACATGGGGCAAACAAGGTAAAGTCAATGTGGTCCGTTCTGCATTAAATTTTATTGTTACAGATGGGCATAAAGGCGAGTTTTACTATCCATCTCGCATCGTTATTGGATTGGATGACCGTGTTTATGTATCGGATGCTTATAACAATCGAGTACAAATCTTTGATGCGAGCGGTAGTTTTTTGCAAAGTATTGGCGGCATAGGGCTATGGGGAGGAAGGTTCCGTGTAACCTCAGGAATTGCTGTCGGGAAAAATGGCAACCTCTTTGTGGCTGACTTTTATAATAATCGAATTCAGCACTTTGATCGTAGTGGCCACTTCATTGAAGCTTGGGGTGGTACAGAAAATCAATCGAATAAACTCTCTGGACCTACTGGCGTAGCAGTAAATCAGGATGGGCAGGTATATATAGCTGATTGGGGCAATCACCGTATCCAAAGATACTTATTACATAACCCAAATTAATGCTTGACTCTGGAGTATACTCCAAGGCTTATCATTCGCCTATGAAGATTGGTGAATTATCAAAAAGGACAAGTGTGCCAATAGACACGGTACGCTATTATGAACAACGTGAGCTACTTCCACGACCCGCGAGAACCCAATCAGGATACCGACAATATTCTGAAGATGATGTCATTCGTTTAAAATTTATCGTACAAGCAAAAGAACTTGGTTTTACCCTCAATGAAATTTCTCAGCTTCTTGGTCTTCAGTCAGGTGATTGTAAACAGGTGCAACTTGTTGCCAAAGCAAAAGCCCAAGAGCTAGAAGAACGTATTACCAAGTTATCCCAGATGAAGGATGTTCTTTTAGAAATGGCAGATAAATGTGAGCAATCAGCAGACAGTGAAGCATGCCCTATTTTAAAATCGTTGGAGGAATCTAAGTGAGTAATACTGAAACAAAAAAAGAAAACACACCATTAATTGGTGCAGTTATAGCAGGAGGGTTAGCATCTGCGTGCTGTATTGGTCCTCTAATTGTAGTGATGTTGGGATTGGGTTCAGCCTCGGCCTTTATTGCTATGGAACCATACAGACCTCTATTTGCTGTGATTACTCTAGCTCTGATTGTGTGGGCGGGGTGGAATCACTGGCAAGGTAGAAAAGTATGTATCGCCAAGGGTTGCCCACCCAAAAAACCTGTTCTACTTTGGGTATTAGGCGGAATTGCAATGTTTCTTTTGATCTCACCTTCATTACTTCCATACCTCATAAAATAAGGAGATTTATTTATGCGAAAAACGATATTACTTACTGCACTTTGCTCTTTGGTTGCCATATCTGCACAAAATGGTTTGGCGCAGGAACAAACTGTTACTATTCATGTTTCAGGCATGACCTGTGGTACATGTCCCATCAGTGTTAGACATAGAGCCTTGCAAATGAAAGGCGTACACGAAGCTTCTGTTGATATTAATACGTCACTTGCCTCAGTTACTTATGAAGATAGTGAACAGTCACCTCAAGCAATAGCTCAGGCTATTACGGATCTCGGTTATCCAGCTACAATTAAGGGTAAAAAATAATGCGTCCGTTAGAAAAAAAGGGTGGTAACTCAATTGTCCCGAATGTCATCATCGGTATTGGGGTTGTTTTAGCCATAATGTGGTTAGTAATGTACTGCCCGTCATGTCATTAAATAAGGAGTCAGCATGAAAAAATCAACTTTACTGAAAACTGGCATTATAGGTTCTGTAATACTGGCACTATGCTGCTTTACCCCCGTGCTGGTTATTCTACTTGGTGTTGTTGGTTTATCGGCTTGGGTAGGTCACCTTGATACGGTACTCATGCCAGCCCTGTTATTTTTTCTTATTTTAACGGTATATGCTTTTTTGAAAAAAGGTAAGGATGACTGTTGTGATGAAAATCATAAGGTGGATCAATAATGAATGACTGCTATGTAAACAAATTACCCAGTGAGTCTAAAACGCATATTGCGATTGTAGGAACTGGCTCGAGTGCTTTTGCTGCAGCAATCAAGGCGGCTGAAGAAGGGGCAAAAGTAACCTTAATAGAAGGTGCAAAAATTATTGGGGGAACTTGTGTAAATATTGGTTGTGTACCTTCAAAGATTATGATTCGTAGCGCCCATATATCCCATTTACAATCTTCACATGCCTTCGGTGGTATTTCTCTAAATCAACCACAAATTAACCGTGCTAAACTGGTTAAACAACAACAGGCTCGAGTCGAAGAGTTAAGGCATACCAAATATGAAAGTATTCTAGATAACAACCCTGATATTGAACTAATTCGAGGATGGGCAAACTTTGAAGATGCACACACATTAGTCGTGAAACAGGGTAAGGGAAGTGAGATACGCCTTAAACCTGATAAGATACTTCTGGCCACGGGTGCAAGTTCGGCTGTTCCAGATATTCCAGGTCTTTCTGAATCTCCCTATTGGACATCAACAGAGGCACTGGTTTCAAAAACATTACCTAAACACCTAGTTGTGATTGGTGCTTCAGTGGTAGCACTTGAATTAGCTCAAGCATTTTTACGATTGGGGTCAAAAGTTACAATAATGGCTAGGAGTGTTTTTTTGTCGAAGGAAGATCCCGCGATTGGCGAAGGGTTGGTGACCATTTTTGAGAAAGAAGGTGCGCGAGTTATGCTGGATACACTTCCCAAGTCCGTATCGCATGATGGGAAGAGCTTTGTTTTGTCATCTAAAGCAGGAGAAATTCGTTGTGATCAATTGTTAGTAGCTACCGGGAGAAATCCTAACACTGAGCAGTTGATGCTTGGCAAGGCAGGAGTTCAGCTTGATAACAAGGGCGCAATTATTATTGATGATCATATGCGAACGTCCGTTGGGCATATTTTTGCAGCGGGGGATTGTACGAATCAACCTCAGTATGTTTATGTGGCTGCGGCAGCAGGAACACGGGCAGCCATTAATATGACTGGTGGAGATGCTGCTCTTAATTTATCAGCTATGCCCGCAGTCGTATTTACCGACCCTCAGGTAGGTACGGTGGGTTTAACAGAGGCAGAGGCAATAAAGAGGGGTATTGATGCTGAATCACGCACCCTATCATTAGAGAGTGTGCCAAGAGCTTTGGCTAATTTTGATACGGATGGTTTTATTAAGCTGGTAGCGGATAAAAACACTGGACGACTACTTGGGGCACAGGTTCTGTCTGCTGAAGGTGGTGAAATTATCCAGACAGCAGCAATAGCATTGTATAACCAAATGACGATCAAGGAACTCTCTAATCAATTGTTTCCGTATCTCACGATGGTTGAAGGAATCAAGCTATGCGCTCAGACTTTTACTAAAGATGTAAAACAGCTTTCATGTTGTGCTGGTTAAGAGGAAATGAATGATGTCATGTTCTTGTTGTAGTACGACCAACAAAAAGGGAAGAAAGGTTTGTCCTACATGCAAACAAAGCTGCTTTCCTGTGGGTAGGCAGACGATGTTGCATCAGGTGCAGTTCCCAGACAACCAAAACATGGTGTCTGGTGATTATGCCTTTTGCTCTAATCAAGATTGTACAACAGGTTACTTTTCAGCAGTTACAATCATTTCAAAATCAAAGTTGCGCGAATTTCAGTCTGAAAAATATACCATGCTTTGCCATTGTTTTGCTATATCTAAACCTGTGTATCAAACTGCATTGAATAATGGAACGGCGAAAGCCATAAAAGACTTTGTAGTGAAACAGACAAAAGAGAGTTTATGCGCGTGTGAATCTAGGAACCCATCAGGTCGTTGTTGTTTGGTTAATTTTACGAGAATGGAAAAAGAACATGCCAATTAAAACTACTACAAGTTGTAACAAAAGGCGAATTCAATTCCCAAGGCAACTTAAGTTAGTTT
Source organism: Ghiorsea bivora (assembly GCF_000744415.1). Taxonomy (NCBI): domain Bacteria; kingdom Pseudomonadati; phylum Pseudomonadota; class Candidatius Mariprofundia; order Mariprofundales; genus Ghiorsea; species Ghiorsea bivora. Next base: position 217,655 of record NZ_JQLW01000005.1, on the reverse strand, counting down.
TCGTATTGAAAAAACCTTATGTGGTGAGGTAATCCACCCATAAGTGTCTGCATTTATAAGTAGAAAACTGTTACGCAGCTAACGCCAGCTTTTGCTTAGGCGTTATACCACCAAGTGCCATATTAGGTCGTTCGTTGTTATACGTTCATAAGAAGAGCATTAAACAGACAGTTGGAGATTCACGAGCTTGATTTTGGCAACTTTTGAGGAGGTCACAATGGATGCTGATTGACAGCTTTTGCAAATTGGGCGGTTTGTCGGTTTAAAGATTTGTAAACTTTCAGGTTTCCTCAATCCGTATATCTTTACGCTTTCACCTTTATTGCATAGAAAACCCTCCTAACATATTAATACCTCAAATTAATAACCCCACATCTTAGAGTTCTTGTATCTTATCAAACGTTCTCAGTACGACTTTTAACTATTACTAATAAAAAAAGGCTGCTATCTCATTGAGATAACAGCCAAGTCAGTTTTTACTTTAAATTTATGCTACTTAATATCTTTACAGATTCAACACCCTATCCACACTTAGAATCGCCACATTCTAGGCAGCAATTGCAATTGTCTAAGCGCACTACCGCCATGGCTGAGCACTTATCGCATTGTGCGCCGTTGGCTACGCCTTCTTTGCCTAATTTCTCCTCAGCTTCTTTGCGTTTGGCAATCAACTCTTCAGTTTGTAATTGTCCTTCCATCATGCCGATAGAGACCAAGTGTTTTTGAATAACTTCGCCAATTTCAGCGACAATTGATGGCATGTATTTACCACCTTTTTTGTAGTAACCACCTCTAGGGTCGAACACAGCTTTCAGCTCTTCAACGAGGAATGTAATGTCACCACCTTTGCGGAAAATCGCAGAAATAATACGCGTTAAGGTGACAATCCACATGAAATGCTCCATGTTTTTGGTGTTGATAAACACTTCAAATGGGCGGCGGTGTTCACTTTCTTCGCCTTGGTTGACCACCACATCATTGATGGTGATATACATGGCATGTTCAGAGTGTGGCGTTTTGATTTTGTAAGTGCTGCCCACCAAAACTTCATCACGCTCCAACAACGGTGCAATAGATGCTATATTATTATCCTGTTTTGTTGTTTCATCTTCAGGTTTTGCAACTTCATAAGCCGTAATTTTCTTTTCAATCTTGATACTCATACTTTTCCTCCACGAACAGCCAACAATGATTCTAGCCGTTTATGCAAATTGTGCAGCGCGTTTGGTTGTTTGCCTTGTGTTTTACGAACAATTGCATTCAACCCCGGGCGTTGCCTCCGGTGTATGTGGGCGGTTTCCCCTTGCGATGGTTTGTCATAAGACAACGATGCCATCACCCACAGATTAATTGGCGGAAATTTTAACTCCGCCCAACGAACCCTAAGTTCAGGTGAGAACTTAGCCTTCATATGCACTAAAACTTGCCATAATAACCTTCTTTGAGGGCATCAAATAAGTTGGCTGCTGTATGCATTTCACCATCATATTCGATTTCTTCATTGCCTTTGGCTTCCACCACTGTGCCATCTTCCAAAGTGAACTTGTATGTGGTGTTTTCCAAATCTTCTTCTTTGACCAACACACCCTGGAACACTTCAGGGTTAAAACGGAAAGTAGTACAACCCTTCAAACCTTTATCAAAGGCGTACATGTAAATATTTTTAAAGTCTTCATAAGGGAAGTCGGTCGGTACATTCGCAGTTTTAGAAATAGACGAATCCACCCAAACTTGTGCCGCAGCTTGAATATCCACGTGTTGTGTTGGTGTCACCGCATCAGCTGAGATAAAATAATCAGGCAGCTTGGTCGCGTCATCTGTGCCAAAAGGCATAGCATCTGCATTTACCATTTCACGGTAAGCCAATAACTCATAAGAGAAAACATCCACTTTTTCTTTGGACTTCTTACCTTCTCTAATCACGTTACGCGCATAATGATGGGCAAAAGATGGTTCAATACCATTGGATGCATTGTTGGCAAGCGATAATGAAATCGTGCCTGTAGGCGCAATAGATGAATGATGGGTAAAACGACACCCCTTCTCAATCAAGCCATCCAACAATTCTTGGTCACCTGAATCGGCAAACTTTTGCATATATCGCGAATATTTTGCCCAAAGCACTTTGCCTTTGACTTTATCACCCACTTTGAAGCCGTCTTTCACCATTTCAGGGCGTTTAAACAACATATCCTTCGTCACTTCAAAGTCTTGTTCCATAATCGGCGCAGCACCCTTTTCTTCTGCCAATTGTAAACCCACTTCAAAACCTGTTTTTGCCATTTCATAAGCAACTTTCTCAGTGAATTTCAAAGAATCTTCAGAACCATATTTGGTACGCAACATAGTGAGCGTTGAGCCAAGACCTAAGAATCCCATACCATGACGGCGTTTATCCAAAATTGCTTGGCGTTGCTGTTCAAGCGGCAAACCATTGATGTCCACCACATTGTCCAACATGCGGGTAAACACCGATACCACTTCACGGTACATATCCCAATCAAAATAAGCGTTTTCTGTGAAAGGTTCACGTACAAATTTGGTTAAGTTGATTGAGCCCAAAAGACAAGCACCATACGGTGGCAAAGGTTGTTCACCACAAGGGTTGGTGGCGCGAATATCTTCACAAAACCAGTTGTTGTTCAGGTCATTCACTTCATCAATCAAAATAAAACCTGGCTCAGCATAATCATAAGTGGAAGACATAATCACGTCCCACAGGCGGCGAGCTTTAATCGTTTTATACACACGACACGCGGTAAAACCACGATCATCCTGCGCTGCACTTTCAGGCGGATTGGCAACACGTTTAAAAATAATGCGCATATCATCATTGGCTAGTTCATCTTTGGTCGCAGGAAATACCAAGTCCCAATCGGCATCTTCTTTAACAGCCTGCATAAAGTCACGGGTAATCAAGCATGATAGGTTAAACTGACGCAAGCGACCATCTTCACGTTTGGCTTTGATAAAGTCGGTTACGTCTGGGTGAGAAATATCAAAAGTACCCATTTGTGCGCCACGACGACCACCTGCCGATGACACGGTGAAACACATTTTATCATAGATATCCATGAAAGATAATGGGCCAGAAGTATATGCACCTGCGCCTGACACATATGCACCTTTAGGGCGCAATGTAGAAAACTCATAACCAATGCCACAACCAGCCTTAAGTGTCAGACCAGCTTCTTTGACCATGGTCAAAATACCATCCATAGAATCAGGAATCACACCAGAAACGGTACAGTTAATCGTTGATGTTGCAGGTTTATGTGCTTCCGCACCTGCATTGGACATAATGCGACCCGCTGGAATTGCACCATTCGCCAAGGCCCAAGTAAAGCGATTGCTCCAAAATTCACGTTTGTCTTCATCTTCCACTTCCGACAAAGCTTTGGCAACACGTTTATAAGTGTCTGCCACATTGGCATCCACTGCATTACCATCTTTATCTTTTAATCGATACTTTTTATCCCAAATATCTTCACTGGCTGGCTGCAATGTTACTTCATTAATACCCATACCTGAATCCGAGCTAATAGACTGTGGTTCTTTCGGTTGCACTTGGCTCATAAGATGTTGTCCCCTTGCTGAAACGTGAATTTTACATGAAAATCGCTTCATCTTTGCATTATCTGTGCGCCACTATATGTTGGGTTTAGAAATAACACAAGACACAATCTCTTGTGTTGTTATACAAATATTGCCCACAACTTATGCACAGTAAGCTGTGGATAAGTTAAAAAATATGTGTAAATATTGGATATTCATAAGGTTTATAAACCTCGACCGTGCGCGTAAAATTTTTGGCAATATTCACCGCTGTTGGTTGCTTCAGAGTTATCAAAAACTGTTCTCGTGAATTTTATTAAAAAAACAGTATCATGCGCCCAATATAATAGTTTGTTTTGTTCAAGGAGAGTGCTCAAGTGTCAGCATCCCATCTTACCGATGACCTTCGTATTACAGGTTTACGTGAAGTAAGCTCACCCTTAGAAGTTCATTCAGAGTTTCCAATCACTGATGCGGCGGCAGAAACAATTTTTGCTACCCGCCAAGCCATTCACCGCATTTTACATGGTGAAGATGACCGGTTACTGGTCATTGTCGGCCCATGCTCCATCCACGACACCAAAGCAGCCCTTGAATATGCAAGCTTAATTCAACAAGCACGTCAACAATATGAACAAGACTTATTGATTGTCATGCGTGTATATTTTGAGAAACCACGCACCACGGTGGGCTGGAAAGGTTTGATTAACGACCCCCACTTGGATGGTTCATTTGATATTAACACAGGTATTCGCAAAGCTCGTAAACTGTTATTAGACATTAACAATATGGGTGTACCAGCAGGCACTGAGTTTTTAGACTTAATTTCACCCCAATATGTTGCAGATTTGGTTAGTTGGGGAGCAATTGGCGCACGCACAACCGAAAGCCAAGGACACCGAGAGCTTGCATCAGGTTTATCATGCCCAGTGGGTTTTAAAAACAGTACCAATGGTGGTTTTAGTATTGCCATTGATGCTATCGGTGCGGCATCACACCCCCATCATTTTTTATCACTCACCAAAGAAGGGAAATCAGCAATTTTCTCCACCAGTGGCAATGAGGATTGCCATATTATCCTTCGCGGTGGCAATGATAAACCCAATTATGATGCCGAAAGTATTGCACTTGCTGTAAGTAAACTGGATCAAGCGGGTATTGATTCAGGCGTAATGATTGATTTTAGTCATGCCAATTCTTTAAAGCAGCATAAGCGGCAAATTGAAGTGGGTAAAGATGTATCCACACAAATCGCCGAAGGCAACCAACACATCAAAGGTGTGATGATTGAAAGTCACTTAAATGAAGGTAGACAAAACAATACTCCTGATACACCACTCAAATATGGTGTCAGTATCACCGATGCTTGTATTTCATGGGATGACACTGCCCCCATGTTAGAAACTTTATCACAAGCAGTGCAACAACGTCGCAAGGCATGAGTGAATCTTTAAGCGCCTTCCAAGCTGCCATTCTTGGGCTTATTCAAGGATTAACTGAGTTTCTACCGATTTCATCCTCAGGACATTTGGCATTGGTTCCCCTTGTATCCACATGGCAAGACCAAGGTCTGGCTTTTGATTGCATGGTGCACTGGGGCACGTTAACCGCAGTCATCTATTATTTTCGTAGTGACTTGGCTAAAATGATTCTCGGCATGGGTGAAACCATCAAAAAACGTGATTGGACAGCCAACCGCGATGGACAAATGGCATGGATGATTGGGCTTGCCACTATTCCCGTGGGCATTGCTGGCTTAGCGCTAAAAGATTATATCGAAAATGACTTACGCTCAGTAGAAACCATAGGCATTGCTTCCATTGTCTTTGGTTTATTGCTGTGGGCGGCAGACAAAATGGGCAAACGCGAACGCGGTGAACAAGCTTGGGGCATTAAAGACACCATGATTGTTGGTTTGGCACAAGCCGTTGCATTAATTCCTGGCACATCTCGCTCTGGTATCACCATGACAGCCGCTTTGTTTTTAGGTTATACACGCGAAGCTGCAGCAAGGTTTTCCTTTTTATTATCCATACCCGTGATTTTCTTGGCAGGTGGTTTAAAAATCAAAGATTGGATTGAGCAACCCAATCAAGCAGCTAGCCTTGATGCCTTGCTTCTTGGTTATGTAATCTCAGCAGTTTCTGCATACATTTGTATTCACTACTTCCTCAAGTTTTTAGACCGTGTAGGCATGGGGCCTTTTGTCATCTATCGCATTATTTTGGGTGGTGTGCTACTATGGATGGTATGGTAATCGTATGTTAGCCCCGCAAATTGACCCTGTTGCCCTGCAGCTGGGGCCAATTGCCATACATTGGTATGGTTTGATGTATGTGTTTGCTTTTATGTCAGCTTGGAAACTGGTGCAAGTTCAACTGAAAGAACAACACCTTTGGGGAACCATGATTCACCCTGAAAGTTTCGAAAATCTGTTCACTTGGCTGATTCTTGGCGTGATTTTAGGTGGCAGACTTTGGTATGTCTTATTTTATAACCCTTCTTATTATTTAGAACACCCCATCGAAGTATTTTATGTATGGAATGGCGGCATGTCTTTTCATGGTGGTTTCTTAGGCTCGGTGCTTGCGGGTTATATATACTGCAAACGCGCTGGTTTGCCCTATGTAGAGTTGCTTGACCGCTTTGCCGTGGTTGCACCACTTGGGCTTGCCTTTGGACGTATAGGCAACTTTATCAATGGTGAACTTTGGGGACGTGTTGCCGACCCAGCTCAAGTACCTTGGGCAATGATTTTCCCTCATGCAGGTAATTTACCGCGTCACCCTAGCCAGCTCTACGAAATGGCACTAGAAGGTTTACTGCTTTTTATCATTTTATGGTTTACCCGCAAAAGAGATTGGGCAGTTGGTACACGCATTGCCATATTTTTGTTGGGTTATGCCGCGGCACGTATATTTTGTGAGAACTACCGTGAACCCGATGAACAGCTCGGCTTCATCTTTGCCAACATCACCATGGGTATGCTGCAATCATCTGCCATGGTGGTAGCAGGTATTGCTGTATTGGTTTGGATAAAACGTAAGGGATAAGACATGGCATGGATAGATAGCCACTGCCACCTTGATCATGTGAGTTTTAACCATGATTTACCCCAAGTATTACAACAAGCCCATGATATTGGCATCCAACAATTTATTGTGCCTAGTGTTGGTTTCCACCAATGGGAAGAACAACAACGCATTCAAGCAGAACATCCCAACACCTTTCATGCTTATGGTGTACACCCTTGGTTTTGTGATTTGCATGAAGAGGCACATTTAGAGCAACTGGATGATTTGTTGGATCATGCCATTGCTGTTGGTGAATGTGGGTTGGATTTTATGCCCAACAAACCCAAACAAGATAAACAACTGTGGTGGTTTGAGGCGCAATTAGCACTGGCAGAAAAACACGATTTGCCGTTAATTGTTCATAGCGTCAAAGCAGGAGACAAAGTTGCCTCTTGCTTGAAAAAGCACCCAAAAACATACGGCGTGATCCATGGCTTTTCGGGTAGTTTACAACAAGCAAGAATATTTATTCAACTAGGCTTCCATATAGCTATTGGAACTCGACTTATTTGTGCCAACCCCCACAAAACAAAGGATTTGGTTACCCAGTTACCACTAGCATCAATTTTATTGGAAACCGATTCGCCGGATGGTTTGGGCAAACATGCGCGTAATGAGCCCAAAGAAATGATGTTAGTTGCCAATATCATGGCTAAACTACGCCGACAGCATCCCGAAGAAATTTTAAACATTTGTAGCCAAAATGCGCAGGAGTTATTTAATATATGAGCCCAACATCCAATATTCTACACGAACGCACCCATATCCTCATTGGTGAACAAGGGTTACAAAACCTCATGAATAAACATGTACTGATTATCGGACTAGGCGGTGTAGGTGGTGCTGCCACAGAAGCCATTGCGCGCATTGGCGTGGGTAAAATTACCTTGCTTGACCATGACGTGGTGGGTTTATCCAATCTCAATCGTCAGTTGATTGCCCTGCAATCCAATATCGGTGATAAAAAAACAGCCATTGCCGCAGATCGCATTGCCAATATCAATCCTGATACAACCGTTAATATTCATGATGATTTTATCCACCCTGAAAATGTAGCTGAATTACTCGCATTTTATAAACCTGATTATGTACTGGATTGCATTGATTCTATAGTTTGCAAAGCAGCATTGGTTTATGCCTGCCAACAAGCCAATATCCCAGTGATTACAGCACTTGGCGCAGGTGGACGTACTGATGTCACCAAAGCTGAAGTTACCACTTTAAAGAAAACACATACTTGCGGTCTTGCCAGAGCATTGCGAGGTCATTTGCGAAAGCTGGGGGGTGATTTGAATTACCCTGTTGTTTTCTCATCCGAACCCGCCATCAATGCCTTACCCCACGAACCCATTCCTGGTGAACCCAATGCTCGTCCTCGCGCCACCAATGGTACGATTTCCTATTTACCAAATATCTTTGGCTTTATGACAGCTGGTTATGCCATTCAACAAATGCTTAAAGATCAAACTTCAGACACTTAATGGTTAAGTTTTTTTCTAAGCATACGGCTTAACTCTATAATCGGGTTAAGCCCCTATAATACTGTAAATTCGATGAAGGGCCCACCTTCCGACCATCCATGCTAAAATCACAAATTCAAAAGCGGATATTTCTACCTTGGGTTAATAGGGGGGCAGTGTTGATTGTGCTTTGTGGTGAAATTAACGAACAGCGAAGGATAAAGCCTCGCCAGGGGTATCGCCAAGGGTGAACACCGAATGCCAAACACAGTTATCTAAATCGCGTTGCGGTAATAGCAATACATCACCTGCTTGAAGTATGTGGCTGTGGCCGCGGGCGACAAGGTGAGCGATAAATTCAGGACACCTATCAATCAATGCTTCCACAAGCTCGTGGTCAGGATCTTCCATATGACAGCTTAAATCTTCGCGGTTATGACAAAGGGTTTTGAGTGTTTGTTGGTCGTTTTCTTGCGGCAAAACAGAGGCTATGGCTTGTTGGTTTTTAGCGTTGGTTACAAAGCTAATGATTTCATCCATCAATTTAGGTTTGGCTAGTGCTAACCAAAAGGTGCTGCCGCTGAGTTGGGCAAACACAACACCTGCATGACCGCGTTCCACATCATGATGGAATTGTGCGCCACCGTTGGGTGCATTAAAATAGACGATTCTTTCCACAAATGATGGTTTTTTGCTTAAAATAGATGATAAATGACTTAAAATAGTCGCATTATTTGTAATAATGTGTGATTCTGGAAACAAAACATCGCAAAGTTTGCCTGCCCACGCTTGTTTGAGTGGGTCTGCTGATACATCTTCATAACCTTCCATACCCCATGAAAAACGAAAACGAAGTGAGGCATCTTCATCATGAAAAGAAAGCCAAGATGCCTTGCACCATAATTCTTCAGCGACCACATCATCTTCATCTTGATCGAAAGCATCAAAATATACCTTCTCAATGCCTTGTTCATCATGTTCTTCGGGGGAAGCGGCAACGATAAAGAAGTTTTGTTGAATGCGTTCTACATAAGGGGTTTGTTCTAAAAAAGGAACAAAATCACAAGTTCTTAGCACATTTTGCATCAAAATATGTGATTCTTTTATGTTTTCAGTATATTTTTCTAAATCGTTACGCAAAAGTTGGGGTAAAACGATGGCAGCATCGTTTTGCCAAGCCTGTTGCACTTGTGAAGAACTAGGCATTGCAGTTTTCTCAGGTATTTGAATGCAACCTAAATCAAAACCACGGCGTTTGAGATGTAGCATTTATTTGTTGTAAGCGGCTGCGACTTCATCAGCCACAAGCTTTTGAAATTGCTCATAACCAAAGCTTGGTAGAGGTTTGCCGTTGACAAAAAAGGTTGGTGTTTTGTTTACTCCCAAGGTTTTGGCATCCGCCAAATCAATAGCAATCAGTTTAGCAGTGGCTACGCTATCTACATTTTTCTTTAATGCAGCAACATCAAACTTGTAATATGCCAAATATTCCCAAATCAATTCAGGTTGCGGGTTGTGATGTGATGCCCAGCCATGTTGGGTGCCATACATGAGATCCAACACATCATTAAATTTTCCCAAGTTGCGAGAGGCTTCCAAAATTTCCACCGCCTTATCCGAACCAGGGTGAAATGGTGCATAACGAATGACTAATTTTACTTTGCCTTGATATTGTTTCATGGTGGCTTTAACGGCATCGTGAAACGCGCTGCATGTTTCACATGCTGGGTCCATAAACTCAACAATAGTGACCTTTGCACTAGGGCTACCCACGCGCGGCGAATGAAATTGTTCTAAAGCTTCGCTGTTGTTGCTTGCTAAGGCTGTTTTCTCAGCAGCTTGCTTGGCATTATACCAATAAGCCGCACCACCAAATGCAATAAGTAGTGCACCAAGTGTGATAAAAAGAATAGATTTTTGATTCATGTGTTTAATCTCGATTTAGCGACAAGCAATAACCCAATAATGGCAGAAAATGCAGCCAAAGAGAGCAGTGGAATTGGCAAAAAGCCAAATAAAATCATACTATCATCATCACAAGGTATGCCTTGGGTGCATGGCTTCAAACCTTCCGGAATAAAGCCATAAAACAGTGCGATATGATATATTGTGAACCCCAAACCCAGCATAGCAAGTGGTAATGCGTATTTCAGAACTGATTTATCCAAAGGAAACAAACCAACCATCAAAATAATGGATAAAGGGAAAATACAAATACGCTGATACCAGCATAAGACACAAGGCTCCAAATGCATGATTTCACTAAAAAATAAGCTGGTTAGTGTTGATGCCATTGCAATCAACCATGCGATAAATAGGAGCAGCCAAACGGTGTCTATTTTTTGAGCTGTCATTCATTCACCGTCAGTTGTAGAAACTTACGTTTACCCACTTTGAGCAAGTAAGAGCCTGCTTCAAGCTGGGTATCTTTGTCCGTAACTTTTTCACCATCTATCGATACTGCACCTTGTTTAATCATACGCATGGCTTCACCGTTGGATGCAGTCAAACCACCCTCAGACAAGGCTTTGACTATCCAAAGTTGACCATCTGCCACAGTGATATTTTTTTCTGGAATATCATCAGGAATTTCTTTTTTGGCGAACTGGTTTTCAAACCCTGCTCTTGCTGCAATGCCCGCTTCTTCACCATGAAAACGCGAAACAATCAATGATGCCAATTGTTTCTTGGCTTCCATTGGGTGTTTGGCTTTGACTTCATCCAAGTCCACATCGGTTAACAATTCATAATAGCGATACATCAAATCATCGGATGCAGACATGATTTTACCAAATTGTTCTTTGGCAGGCTCTTGAATGCCCACATAGTTGTTCAACGACTTGGACATTTTATTCACGCCATCTAAACCCTCAAGCAATGGCATGGTTAAAATCACCTGGGTGGGTTTATCATAAGCTTGTTGTAATTGGCGACCCATAAGCAGATTAAACTTCTGGTCATTGCCCCCCAATTCCACATCAGCTTCCAAAGCTACTGAATCATAACCTTGCACCAAGGGGTACAAAAACTCATGAATGGCAATGGCTTGCCCGCCTTTGTAGCGTTTTTCAAAGTCATCACGCTCAAGCATACGAGCGACGGTTGCTTTACCAGCAATTTGAATCAAATCAGCAGCACCCATTTTACCCAACCATTCGGAGTTAAAACGCACTTCAGTTTTGCTTTCATCAAGCACTTTAAAGACTTGCTGTTTATAGGTTTCCGCATTTTCCAACACCTCTTCTTGGGTAAGTGGTGGGCGGGTTGCACTTTTGCCTGTGGGATCACCAATCATGCCAGTGAAATCACCAATCAAAAATACGACTTGGTGTCCGCATTGTTGGAACTGACGCAGCTTTTCCAAAAGCACGGTATGCCCCAAATGTAAATCGGGCGCAGTCGGGTCAAAACCTGCTTTGATACGAAGTGGACGTTTTTCTTTGGCTGCAAGCTTAAGCTTTTCTTCCAAGCTGCCTGCGGGCAAAATTTCTAAAGTGCCGCGGCTTAATAATTGCATTTGTTGTTCAATGTTCATGTGTTTCCTCTTTCATTGTCATACCCATGAAAATGGGCATCCACCATCTGTAAAGATGGATAAATCTCCTGTGCAGTCGTTGCTTCGCTCCCATCTTACCCCAGGGCACTCTCTCTTGCTTCGCAATTCACCTTGCCGAGGGAATGACGAACAATTTTTATTTGTTAGCAGGGCGACGTGGGCGGCGATTTTGTCCGCTTCTGTTTCCACTTCGGTTGTTGCCACCTCGATTGTTTCCTCCTTTCCCACCTTGTCGTGGGCGTTTTTCTGCGGCATCGCCAGCTTTTAAACCTTCAGCTTTGGCTGTTGGGTTGGTTGGTTTTTCAAGTTTAATCATATCGGGCGTGATTTCTTTGACAGGAATGGATTTTTTGATGTATGCCTCAATGGCAGGTACTTCAAAACAATAACGTTCACATGCAAAGGATATGGCAACACCATTAGCACCAGCGCGACCTGTGCGCCCAATTCTGTGTACATACGATTCTGCATCTTCAGGCAAGTCATAGTTAAAAACATGGGTAATATCATCGACATGAATGCCACGACTTGCTACATCAGTTGCAATCAATAATTTTAGCTCACCTTTGGTGAACATTTCCAATATTTTCATACGTTTACGCTGCTGAACATCACCTGAGATAATGCCTACATTAAACCCATGTTTGGCGAGGTCAGCTGCGAGTTTTTCACCCGTACGCTTTTCGTTGATAAACACCATGCCGCGTTGCACATCCATGCTTTTGAGCAGGTGAATCAATAGCGGAAGTTTCTCATCCATCGCTGTGTGATACATAGATTCGACAATGCTTGCTGCAGTGATATCACCCGTTTCCGCTTGTACTTTTTCAGGGTTGTTCATGTGTTCATACGCTAATTCCATCACGCGATGTGAAAGCGTGGCAGAGAACATCAATGATTGGCGCTCATTATACTTGGGCAAACGGCGGAGCAAGAAGCGAAGGTCTTTAATAAAACCTAAATCAAACATACGGTCAGCTTCATCAAGCACCATGACATCTACAGCTTGTAGGTCATAACAATGCTTTTTATGAAAATCAATCAAACGACCCGGTGTACCAATCAGTATTTCTACACCTGTTTCAAATGGTTTCTGTTGTTTTTCATAATCCACACCACCAAATACAGCATGTACATTGATATTGGTATACTTGGTGAGTTTCTTGGCATCGCTGGCAATTTGAATCACCAACTCACGGGTGGGGGCAATCACCAATACCCGTGGTTGGTTGGTTTTGCGTCCTGATTTGGCTGGGTTTTCAATGATGTTTTTGATGGCTGTAATCAAAAAGGTTGCTGTTTTACCTGTACCCGTTCTGCCTTGCCCTGCAATATCTTTACCTGCCATGGTGATAGGGAATGCAATTTTTTGTACAGCGGATAATTCGGTGTAACCCAAGTCATCAATGGCATGCAATAAAGCATTGGGTAGCTCCAAAGCTGTAAATTCGGTTTCTTTTTCAGCTACCCAGTCATCATCAGCTTTGATGGGTTCTGCGGGTTTGGCTTGAATACGTTCATTATGTGGTTTGTGAACCTTTTTAGTTTGCGGACTTGGTTTTGCATGTGAACGTGGTGGTTTCTTGCTTTGTTTTTGTGGTGAAGCTTGTGCTTTGGGTTTACGAGCAGGTCGCTTGGGTTTGTGGGGTGTTTTTACTTCAGCCGCTTGTTCAGGTTTACCTTTAAAAACGGATTTAATTTTAGAAATCAAACTTGAAATCATGTGTTTTCCTTCGTGTTATCGCTGTGATGAGCGAAGTTTGGTGTTGCTTCTTGAAGCCCATGCGGGTCTTCGTGGATGATGACTTCAGCATCTGTCCATTTTTCTTTGATAATCGCTTCTACTTCATCGGCAATTGTATGGGCTTGCATCAAACTTAAATGCCCATCCAATTCCAAATGAAATTGAATAAAATTGGTCAAACCTGCTTTGCGGGTACGCAAATCATGAATACCTTTCACTTCAGGGTGTGAGGTCGCTAGTTGTTTGATGTTTGCTCTATCTTCATCGGATAACTCTTTATCCATGAGCTGATCAATGGCCCCTGAAGCAATGTCCCATGCACTGTGTAAAATATAAAAAGCAATGGCAATGGCGAAGATGGGGTCAAATCCTGGCCAGCCATACATGGCAAGTAAAAGTGCGATAATTACACCAACATTGACCAATAAATCCGTTTTATAATGTACGGAATCAGCAGCAATAGCAGTCGAACCTGTTTGTTTGACCACATGTTGTTGGAATGCAATCAAACCAGCGGTTAAAGCAATCGAAATTAGCATCACGACGATGCCCATATTTAATACTTCCAATGCTTTGGGGTGCAATAAACGATTGATAGATTCAAGCAATAAGAAGGCGGCTGAACCCGCAATAAACATGGATTGTCCAAGCCCTGCCAAAGCTTCTGCTTTACCATGTCCAAAGCGATGTTCTCTATCCGCAGGCTGTAGCGCGTGATGCACGGCAAACAGGGTGATTAATGAAGCCGCAGCATCCAAACACGAGTCAATCAGGGTGGCTAAAATAGTGATGGAATCTGTCCACATCCAAGCAATCAATTTGGCAATAATTAAAATGATTGCCACGGTCGCAGAGGCATAGGTTGCAAGGCGCATCAAACGCGCTTGTTTGCTACTTACATGCGACAGTGATGAATTATTTTCGTTCAACCTTGGCTCCTGCAAAAAAGATACGTTCTTGTTTGATCATGTCCAAACCTGTGGTGGGCAATTCAGCTTCAAATTCGGCAACTTCTGCCCGTTTTCCTTTGGTTTCAGGGTGTTTGGCAATCAAATACGAACAAATATCGCAATATTCTTCAATAGAAATGTCATAGGTGCCAACTTTTCGTGCCACGGTGATAATTTCTTCTTTATCATAACCCATGAGTGGTGAAAGCAGCGGCAAATCTGCTGCATCATAAATGGCATGGATATTTTCAAGGGTCTGGCTTGCCACTTGCCCCAAAGAATCGCCCGTGACCAAAGCTTTGGCATTCATCTCATTGGCAATAATACCTGCGTTACGAATCATGTGTCGCTTATAAATAATCATGCGATAGCGGGGCGGAACAAGAGCAATGGCATGACGTTGAAATTCTTCCAAATCAATCATGATCAACTGCACCCGCCCTTGGTATAAAGACAGTTGTTTGGCTAAATTCTCAATTTTGGTGAAATCACGGTTGATGCTGCTGTTATACAGGTGCACCAAAGTGACACGCATACCACGTTTCATCATGATATAAGCAGCCACTGGGCTATCAATGCCACCTGAAAACAAGACAATGCCATGCCCTGATGAACCAACGGGCAAACCACCTGCACCTTTACGTTTATTGGTGTAAATAAAGGTAGCATGTTCACTCACTTCAACGTGAACGGTGATTTCAGGGTTGTTGATGTCCACGGTTAAATCAAATGCATTTTTGAGGAATCCACCCACCTCAAAATTGATTTCCGTGCTAATCATGGGGAAGCGTTTAAAGCTGCGGCGCGAACGCACGGAAAAACGTTTTCCTTGTGGATGCGGGAATTCGGCTTCAATCGCTTTTTTGGCGGTTTCTTGCATGGCTTCAATATTGGACTCACATTCAAAAGTGACAGCAAAATTACTGATACCAGGAATCAATGCCAAATGCTCAAGCATGGCAGGCGTGACTTCTTCTACATACAGCAACATGCGGCTATGTTCTTTATCAATTTTGCTTGTGCCAATGAGTTGTTTGATGTTTTTGGCAAGCTGGCGCACAAACTCACGGCGATTTTTGCCTTTAAGTGCCAGCTCTGCATAGTGAATAAGTATAAGCTTCATTGGCGCAGCTTAGTTTAAGCGGAGAGGATAACAAATGATATTTATGTATAGAGACATCCTCAGCTTGGGTTAAGCGCTAAACTTTGGATGGCAGCAAGTACATCAGAAAAAGCAATCCGTTCTTGTTCCAGTCGGATATGTTGCGATAGCGTATTTGAGCATAGCTGATTATAAAGCCTTTTTTCTTCGGGATGCAAGAGGCTGAGGTTGCCACACTTTTGTTTTGGCTCAGTTCCCCAAAATGATTGATGTCGCAAAAGGGTTTCTTCATCCATCAGAAAAGATTGAGTATGAGCATATATGGTACGTAGTTGGTTTAAAATGGCAAAGCCATGGGTATCTATGTCTCCCCAATAATACAAATTACAATATTGCAACCATCTAGCTTTTTTTAGGGCCTCAAAGCCATAACCCGACCCAAAAATAAGCAAGGCTTGTTTTTGCTCGGGAAAGGCTAGGTAATTGATTTCATTTTCGACAATAAATACTGTCTTAATCTGTTGCACAATGGATGGGTCTAGCGAAGCAAAGGCATTGGCAGTGAGCATTATGTCTTGGCTAGCGGCACTATGAATAATAGCCACCTTTACATCCAGTGGGCGCACACGAAGCATGGCAGGTTTTTCTAAAAAACCATAGCGCCGTGCAAAACCAGCGGTTCCTGTATAATCATCATCAATAGCAAATGCTGGTAAAATTATATCAAAGAGTGCTGTAAGTACTTGCTTATGTTGTTCAATAAATTTGCTGTCGATGTTAGGAATATTCACCTGCCGCAAATAGATTCTTGGGCGTGGGTGTGCCATTATCCATACACATATATCTAAGATTTTATCCCATACAGAAGCAAGTTTAAGCACTTTAAGTGGATGCTCCAATACCCATGGCTGTATAGTAAGTAGGCGTTTATAGGTTAAATGGTTTAAACTGTCATATTGTTTGAGTGTTTGAGACTTACCAATCAAACGAGCCGCCTGCTCTGGGGCCTGGATGAGTAAACGAGCAGGTATTCGTTGCTGACCTAAGATGCGGTGGTTGATGTTATGCCACTCTACAGTGAGCTGATGTTGATTGGCATAAGCAAGTATGCTTTTGACCCAATCTTGCATTTGTGAAAATGCTTCCAACATCACTTTAGCCGAGGGCTTGCTTAATGTGATGGATAAAGGAAAAGTGCTTTCATGCCCCACGTGTGCTCGGCATATATCACCCCGTTGCCAGCGTCGTTCAACTTGTGCTTTAATTTCCGCAGTTGTTGTCCATTTCATACGGTATGCGCGTCACGTTTTTTCTTTTCTTCACGGTAGGTTTCTATGCTGAGGTTGCGCAGCTTAGAGCTTGTTCCACCATCATTGCTTACATAACCCACATGTTGGACATGTGGCTCAATGATGTGTATTTTTTGTAAAGGCGTGACAATCAATAATTGCAAATTAAGTTGTGTAAACAGACGCAAGCCATATTCTGCCGACTCATCTGAGCCACGACCAAATGCTTCATCAATGACCACAAAGCGGAAAGAGCGGGAGCGTACAGCATTCCACTCCAGCCCAAATTGATAAGCCAAGCTTGCAGCCAAGATGGTATAAGCCAATTTTTCTTTTTGTCCGCCCGACTTGCCGCCTGAATCGGCATAATGCTCATATTCAGTATCATCTTCACGCCAGCGTTCAGAAGCAGCAAACCGGAACCAGTTGCGAACATCGGTAACCTTGCGCAGCCAACGTGCATCGGCATCGGTTTCCCCTTCACGCCCACGAAAACGTGAGATAATCTTTTGCACCTGCAAAAACTTATCTTCTGAGTATTGACTATTTTCTGAACCTGTCACAGTGCCTTCCGTGCATGTCCGCATGTCTTGTTGAAACCCTTGAATTTCTGCATCGATAGCGGGTTGTGCCAATAAGGTGATATAACGACCTTCTACATAATCAATTTGCATCAAAGAATCATTGATACGCGCAATGCGCTCTTTGATGGTTTCGCGTTCACGCAGCAACTGACTTTGGAAATTGGCAATTTCACGAATTGTATTTTCATTCAATAATGCTTTAAAACGCTCTTCAAAGCGTGGTAAATCATCAGCATTGAGACTGGATAGTAGTTTTTCATATTCATGGGCAGCGCGTAAGTCCACATCCATTTCTTGACTGACCAAGGGGTAAACTTGATGGAAATCAGTCATGGTTTTGATAATCTTATCACGCAAACGTGATAGCTTACCTTCTAAGCTTAGAATACGTTTATTTAAGCTGATACGCAGTTGTTGCTCATGATTTGCACACGACTCGACAGTGTGCACAGCATTGCCCAACACCTCTTGCACCAAAGCATCGAGGGTATCTTTAAAAGTAGCCAATGGTTCAGGATCATTTTTGAGAAAGCCTAGCAAAGCAAGGCGGGATTGTTCGGTATCTTCACGCTTTTGTTCTGTTTTGGCATATTTTTCTCGCCGCTTTAACAAAGCTTGTTTGTTTTTTTCTAAATCCTGCAATACTTTTTCACGTTGCTTGGTTAAGAGACGCAATTGATCTGAAGCTGCTTCAAGTTTGGTTTTTTCTTTAACCAAGTCCGTGATTTCACTTGCTAAAGGTCGCCAATCAATGTCTTGAAAATCAAGATAGGCTTTGAGCTGATTTAAAAGTGATAAGCGTTTTTGTTTTCCTTTCAGGGTTTGTTGTAACTGTGTTATTTGATTGCCAATGGTTGCCAGTGACGCTTTCATTTGCTTGGCTTGGTCTTGCAACACCGTAATCTTTTCCTTATTGCTCCAGCCCAATACGTATCTGCGCTTATCATTTAAGCGGTGACGGTCATCTTTTTCATGTCTTCCGCCTTTGGCTTTGATTTGCCCAGTGATACTGATAGCTCGGCTTTCCCTTCGGAACACCTTCATATCAGTGCAACAAGCATAATCAAAGCGAATGATTAGCTCTTGTTGCAACCATTGATAAAATAAGGATCCGGGTTTGATTTCAAGTTTTTGGACAAGAGATGATGCTTGCTGTACTTGGTGGTGTTGCTGGTGGTCACGTACACGAAAAAACACCAATCGCCCTTTGAGGTGGTTTTGATTCACCCATTCTACGACTTGTAAATAATATGTGTCTGCCACAAGCATGGATATGGCAAAGTTGTGCAATAACCGCTCTGCTACACCTTGCCAATCATGCTCATCAGCTCGCACTTGAATCAATTCGCCAGCAAAAGGAAGCTGGTCTGCATCAATGTCAAGGTCGTGGCATAAGCGCTGACGAATAGCAATTTGTTGTGATGGAATATTGCTTTTGCGTTGTTTTAAGCTTTCCAGCTCACGGTCTTGCTCTTCATAATCACGCTTGCCTGCAGCTAAGTCGACGGCTAACTCATTGATGCTATTTTGGATTTGTGCTTCTTCATTTTCAAGGCTTTGCTGCATTGTGATACAATGCTGACGATGCTGTAGAAATGTATCCGCATCTTTAACTGCTGCTAAATCCAATTGAGCAATCAAATTATCATATTGTTTGCCGCGTTGCAAGCAACGCTCTTTTGCATATTCTTTTTCTTTTATTTTTTGCTCAAGCTCTGCAATTCGGTCGCCACCTTGGTCGGCAATAGCACGCTCCAGCTCACGTTCTTTTTGTTGTCCTTTTTCAACTTTTTCATCAAGCTGGGCTACCCGCAATTGTAAACGTTCTAGCTCAGCATCGAGTTTTTCCATACGTTGTTGTAATAAAGAAGATTTTATATCAGCAAAGTACGCCTGCAGTGCTTTTCGCGACTGGTCTAGCAGTGCTTTTTCTTGATCTAGGGCTGTATGCTGATGGCAATGTTCAACCAAAGGTGTGAGCAAATTGATTTGTTTTTTTGCCGTTAATACAGCCTTGTGCGCTCTATCTAAATCATCAAAATGAGCAATGAGAGCATCAATGCGCGACTGTACATCAAAAGGCTCGAGCATGTGTCCTCGTACAAATGTAGTCAGGTTGCCAATCGATTTCATCGATACAGTTTGGTGAAAAAGCTCCAAAGCTTGCTCATTGTCAATGCCGAAACGACGACGAAAAAAAGCACCGTAGGCAGGAAAAGCATCAAAAATATTTGCCCCTTGCTGTTTTAAGCGTTTGCGTAGCCCTGCCATTTCTGAACCAAAGTCACCAAAATCCTGCTGGATAGATAGGCTCTTGTCTGCAACTACATAAAAACGCTCAGGTTGCCCTTGCGGTTGGCGAAACCAGAATACCTGTGCCAAGGTGACAGTTTGTTCGTAACCAGCATTGTAAAACTCACCCAGAATGACAGAATAACTATCATGCTTGCGCAGTGCCACGGGCTTGGCTGTGCCGACAGATTCGCTTTGCTCAGATTTATAGTGACCCAACACATAAGAACGCAAGTCTCGTTCTTTGGCTGTTGCACCTGCGGCTTTATTATAAGCAATGCGATGGGCAGGTACCAGTAAGGTTGTGACAGCATCCACCAATGTTGATTTCCCAGAACCAATATCGCCAGTCAGTAGGGCATTTTTACCGTGCAAGTGAAATGACCAAACTTTTTTGTCAAATGTTCCCCAATTGAATACTTCCAAACGATGCAAGCGGAACCCTGTTAATGTATCATCTTGCACAAAATCTAAATTTAATAACTGATCCATTATGCATCTCCCGATTTGGGCATCAGCTGCTTACGGTATTCTTCCAATCGTTGGTCAAACTCAGCCAGCCACTGTGCATCAACAAATGATTTAATGATTCTATGTAGCTCCAACATTTTTTCAGAGCCTTTGAGGTGTCGAGCAAAGCCCATTTTGACCACTTGATTGATATAGCTATCGACTTGGTCAATCAAACGCACTTCATTGCTGCCCTCAGGCATAAAGACCCGAATCATTTCTAATATTTCATCTCGGGATACAATCACCCTAAGCTCACCCCCTGAAGCATCTGATTCTGCTATTTTTTCACGCAATAGCGCAAGCAATAGACTGACATGAAATGACAACTGTCGTCGGGCAATCAAGCGCGGTAGTTGCACTTCATCTGCTGTAACTTCACGGGTGCGTAAAAAGGCATAGCCCTCGGCCTCATCCAGAATCATTTCCAAGCCCAGTGTTTTGACATATTCCCTAACTGGTTGCTGTAGGGTTAACAGGCTTTGCCATAATGAATGGTCTGTTTCCCTATCAATGATGCCTTTACACAAGGCAATCACGACCACGGATAACTGTGGGTTTGAGGAAGAGGTTTGCATTTCTAAATCATCCATGACTGGATAAGTCCATCCTGTTTGTGTTTAACATTGCATGCCATAGGTATGGATGTTCGGGTAAAGAGGCATATTTTAATGTATTGGTATGATGAAGCATAATATACTCCTCTGAACAAGGTATGAGAATATAGTTTTGTACATATACGTTTATCGGACAAATAACACATGCGGTAGGGTGGCTTGCTTAACTAAACCTTGTATTGTTCGCCATTGTACTTTTTCACTTTTTTGTTCATCAATCATGCAGCGTGGTTGCTCGCTGGCAATTTGTAACCAAACCATCAGTTCAGCTAAACCATGCTGCAGGGGGTGGGTTTGTAATAGTTCAGCCAATGACACCTGAGATTGCTGCAACAA
This sequence comes from Ghiorsea bivora, assembly GCF_000744415.1. Lineage (NCBI taxonomy): Bacteria > Pseudomonadati > Pseudomonadota > Candidatius Mariprofundia > Mariprofundales > Ghiorsea > Ghiorsea bivora. Next base: position 196,586 of record NZ_JQLW01000005.1, on the reverse strand, counting down.
TGCTTGTGCCAATGTGTGTTTCAAGTGGTTTTTATCAACCACAACTTGTGAAAATAAAGCTTCAGCATCGGTATCTTCATCTCCCATTTCCAAGCTTAGTGATGTTATCACAGCTTGCAGAGGTGGTTGATACAAAGGCCTTTCCATCGGTAATACAATATCTAGCTTTACATCATCCATGTTCATATTCCAATTTTTTGGTGGTTGGTGAGTAATTTCCCGAGCATTGCTTTTAATATGATGTAGAATTTCTATGATGCGTTTGTTTTCTAACCATGCTTTATCATCAAGAAAACGGCGCAGTTGCCCCGATAGTTGAGCCACTGTGCGCTGGGTATGTTCGCCCGCTTCTAACCAGTCATAGTGGACTCTACGCAAGCGGGTATTAGGCTTAGATTCTGCGATAGGGGGTAATGCCATGACTTTATCCAGTAATGCTGTGAGCTCTTCTTGACGGGAGCTGGACATTAAAAAATCCCAAAAGGCACGAAAGCTTTTACCTTGATCCGAATCGGAAATATCATCGCAGGCATTTAGAATATCTTGCAATAACTCTCCTTTTCCTCCTTCCCATAGGACAATACGTTCGCGTACACGCCTATCCAGTGTGCGAAAGTTTTGCTCTACTTCACGAAAATCACTTAATAATTCATTGGCCATCATTACAAACTGTTGAAAGCGGTCTTTGAGTGCAGTTTCATCCAGCAGTGAAAGCTCGCCAGCTTGTATTTGTTTAATTTCATTATCAATGTCACGGCGTTTTTTACGCAATTCAGCGATACGTCGCTTAGGGTCAGTTTCACTGCCGTCGGCAATTTGTTGCAATAAATCAAATAGCGTCAGCAAACGCGATTCTGTACCAATAAAATGGCGCTCTGTTAGACCCGCTAACCAGCGGATACCTTTTTCTGTAGCAGGTGTTAAATCATAATGCGGTTCATCCGAGTTGGGTGGATAAAATTTGCGTAACCACCCTTGTGCATTATCAGCCCAATCATTGAGGTATTCTAAACCTTGGCGTGGATAACAGTCTGTACCAAGGCGTTCTCTGAGCGCAAAAAGTTCATCTTCCAATGCTTCTTGTAAATCAGATTGGGCAATATCACGCAGGTTAGGCACAATAAAGATACGGTGTAAAAAGCTAATCACCAAGGGTGCTGAATCAGCACGCAGTAATCGCCAAGCGGGGTGACTCTTGCTTAGTGATTCCAATACCTCATGGGTAAGTGCTTGCGATTCCAACATTTGCTTATTTTAGCCTTTCACATGGGTATGCTGTGCATGTTCAAATGTCTTTTATGACTTCAAAACAGCGGCTACAAAGTTGATGGTGAACTTCATGCTCTGGGTGTGCAGGTGTACTCACCACATAACAACGCGGACATTTGATGCCCTCTGCCGCTGTGATGTTCAGCGCATCGCCTGCTTGTGCTTTGGCAACAATCAACAGTTGCTCATAGCTTTCGCCTACAGCTTGAGCGAAATCCATATCCAAATCAGGGATGGTTACACTGGCTGCTACCGATGAACCGATAATTTTATCTTTTTTGGCAACATCCATTTCTGTGTTCACCAACTCACGCATAGCGAAAAACTTATCCCATGCAGCCGTGTCGATGTTCACATCTTCAACGGTGTTAAAGGTTTGCAAATGAATGCTTTCATCGTTTGCACCGGGCAAGAAATCCCAAATTTCTTCGGCGGTCATGGGCACAATCGGTGCAATCAGACGCACCAAGGTATGTGCGATGTCATACAAGGTACTTTGTGCGGATAAACGCTGATGTGCACCTGCTTCATCGCAGTACAAACGATCTTTAATCACATCCAAATAAAAACCACCCAAATCTACCGAGCAGAAATTATGCACTTCTTGGTGAATTTGGTGGAATTGATAGCTTTCATATGATGCGTTTACCTTGCTTGCCACATCTGCCAAACGATGTATTGCCCATAAATCCAAAGGTTTACGTTCAGCCAAAGGAATAGATTGCGAAGCATCAAAGTTTTCCAAGTTACTCAACAGGAAACGAATCGTATTACGAATCCGACGATAAGACTCTGCCAATTGTTTCATGATTTCATCTGACACCCGAATATCTGCCGAATAATCAGCCGAGGCAATCCACAGGCGCAAAATATCCGCACCCATTTGATTAATGAGCTTTTGTGGTGCAACCACATTACCCTTGGACTTGGACATTTTATTGCCGTTTTTATCCACTGCAAAACCGTGGGTCAATACAGCTTTGAATGGCGCAACACCACGTGTACCAATGCTTTCAAGCAATGATGATTGGAACCAACCGCGATGTTGGTCAGAACCTTCCAAGTATAAATCGGCAGGTGATTGTAATTCATCCCTATGTTCTAAAACGCAAGCATGGGTTGAGCCTGAATCAAACCAAACATCAAGAATATCGGTTTCTTTTTCAAATTCAGAACCGCCACAATCAGGGCATGTTGCTCCACCTGGTAAGAATTCAGCAACATCTTTGGCAAACCAAACATCTGCACCTGCTTGTTCAACTTGTTTGGCAATGCTTTCCACCACTTCAGGGGTAGTGACTGAATGTGTTTCACACGATGAACATTTGATGGCTGTAATCGGAACGCCCCAGTTTCTTTGACGAGAAACACACCAATCAGGACGCTGCTCAACCATGCCGCGAATACGATTTTCGCCCCAAGCAGGTGTCCACTCGGTTGATTTAATCGCTTCTAAGGCTTTACTTCTTAAATCATTTTTATCCATGCTGATAAACCACTGCGGTGTGGCACGGAAAATCAAAGGTTTGTGGCAACGCCAGCAATGGGGGTACGAATGACGAATTTGATTGGTTGCCAATAATGCGCCACAGCTTTGCAAATGCTCAACCATGATAGCATTGGCTTTATATACGTGTTGTCCTTCAACCACAGGTGTACCTTCTTCAAAAATGCCTGTATCACCGACTGGGTTAAAGCCTTTAAGTCCGTAGCGTAGACCGACTTCATAATCTTCTTGGCCATGACCAGGAGCCGTGTGTACACAGCCAGTACCCGCTTCAAGTGTGACATGGCTACCCACTAAAATAGGTGCATCTTGGTCTAAATAGGGATGACGGAATTTGCGATTCTCGAGTTGTGCGCCTTTAAAGTGAGCCACGGTGTCTGCGGTGATGCCGATTTCAGCCAATACAGCATCAGCAAGCCCTTCGGCTAAAATCAATATTTCACCCACGCTGATATTTTCGCATTCACCCGCATCGGTTACTTTTTTGGCAACATAATCCAAGTCAGGGCCAACAGAGACTGCTAAGTTCGCAGGAATCGTCCACGGCGTGGTTGTCCAAATCACAACTGAAGTTTTAGCGGTTAAAGCTGCATCAATATCGCTTAAATCTTCACCTGCTTTGAATTTCACAAAGATAGATGAAGAAGTATGGTCCTCATGTTCTACTTCAGCTTCTGCTAAAGCCGTAGCGCAAGAAACACACCAATGCACAGGTTTAGCACCTTTGTATAAACCACCATTTTCGAGGAAGCGACCAATTTCACGAACCGTATTGGCTTCAAAGTTGTAATCCATGGTCACATAAGGATTTTCCCAGTCACCAGTGATACCCAAACGTTTAAATTCTTCGCGCTGAATATCAATCTGACCTTTGGCATATTCGCGGCATTCGGCTCTGAATTCACTGTCGGAAATGTCTTCTTTTTTACGTTTCTTTTTCTTAAATTTTTCTTCGACTTTCAGTTCAATCGGCAAGCCATGACAATCCCAGCCAGGCACATAAGGCGCATCAAACCCCATCATAGTCCGCGAGCGAACCACAATATCTTTGAGCACTTTATTCACTGCATGACCGATATGAATGGAGCCGTTGGCATAAGGTGGACCATCATGCAGGATGAATTTGGGTGCATCTTTGCGTGCGTCGCGAATTTGTTGGTAAAGATTGGCTTCGTCCCATTTTTTCAAGCGTTTGGGTTCGTTTGCGGGCAAGTTACCGCGCATAGGGAAATCAGTTTTCGGCAGGAAAACGGTGTCTTTATAATTGAATGTGTCTTGATTCTTATCGTCTGCCACGGCTTGTGCTCTCCAAAATCGGTCTATCTTTTTTGCTTATTACAGCTATCAAAAGACCGCGCAGCCTAAACAAAATCAAGGCTTTTGTCTCATTTCACTGAAATATCCTGCAAACGCTTATAAAATAATGACAAAATTGAGGCTTAGAGATACGTTTACGCTATGTTGGCTAGGCTTATCTTGTTTCGTATTTTGGAATCATTACCCACGGTTTTGGGTGTGGTCACGCTTGTTTTTCTTTTGTTGCACCTAGTGCCTGGCGACCCTGTCGATGCATTGTTGGGTGAAACAGCGCTTGCTGCGGATAAAGAAGCTTTGCGTGCCAGTATGCATTTGGATGAGCCGTTGTATGCACAATATATCGATTATATTAGCGGCTTAACCCAAGGTGATTGGGGTAAGTCCATTATCAGCCAGCGCGATATTTGGACAATGATCACAGAACGTTTGCCTGCCACAGCTCAGCTTGCCGTAACCAGCTTGTTGCTTGCCATTATTCTAGCACTTCCCTTGGGCATGATTGCTGCACGCTTTCAGAATAAACCACAAGATAAATTGGCCATGACATTTTCTTTGCTGGGGGTGTCGATTCCCAATTTTTGGTTGGGGCCGATGTTGATGTTGGTGTTTTCTGTATTTTTAGGCTGGTTGCCAGTGTCGGGTATGGATGCATCGGGTAGTATTATATTGCCGACCATTGCCATGGGCACTGCATTGGCAGCCGTGTTATCACGTATGGCTAGGGCAAGTTGGCTTGAATCCATGCAGTCGGATGCTATTCGTACGGCACGAGCCATGGGTGTATCAGAAACGACATTATGGTGGAAACATTCAGCGCGTATGACTGCGATTCCTGTGGTTACCATGTTTGCTTTACAAATGGGTGCTGTGCTTGGTGGAGCGGTGATTACAGAAACCGTATTTGATTGGCCTGGACTTGGTTTGTTGACCATTGAGGCGATTCAAAGTCGTGATTACCCTTTGGTGCAAGGTTGTGTGCTTATCATTGCTTTGTTTTATGTGTTGGCAAATTTATTGGCAGATTTATTGAATTTGTGGTTAGATCCAAGGCAGCGTAAGCAATCATGAGTTTATTCAAAGGTATCCCCCAAAGTGTTTACGCTTGTTTGTTTTTGCCCGCCTTGGTTTTATTGATTGCTGCATTACAAAATATGGATGGTCACGCCGTAGATTTACATGATGTATTACAAGGTACATCTACAGCGCATTGGTTGGGCACGGATGTGTTGGGGCGTGATATTTTAAGCAGGCTTGCTGAAGGTGTTACCCTTTCTTTTTCCGTGGCTATAAGTGTGATAACACTTTGTGCCATTATTGGTATCAGCGTGGGTATGATTGCGGCTTGGCTGGGTGGCTGGGTGGACAGTGTGTTGATGCGTTTTGTAGATATTGTGCTTTCATTTCCAGGCATTTTATTAGCAATTGCTTTAGCGGCTGTGCTTGGCCCAGGCGTAGATAAACTGATTATTGCTTTGGCGGCTGTAGGCTGGGTGGGTTTTGCGCGGTTAACTCGCGCGCAAGTGTTATCCCTTCGTCATGCACCCTACATTGAAGCAGCGATTGCTAGCGGTCAAAATACCATACATATCGCAACCAAACATTTGTTGCCCAATATCGCCGCACCACTTTTGATTGAAGCAAGTTTTGGGATTGCCGCAGTTATGATTGGTGAGGCAGGGCTTTCATTTTTAGGTATTGGCATTCAACCGCCTGATGCATCATTGGGTACCATGATTCGAGAGGGCTCTCAACTGATGTTGGTTGCGCCTATGCAGGTTGTTTACCCAGGTTTAATGCTGTTTCTTCTTGTGATGAGTGCAAACCTTGCGGGAGATGCCTTGCGAGATTATTTGGATGTGCGCAGCAAGCGGTAAGCTTCTTAAATGACACCTTAGAATAGAGCACGGCTCATTTTCGTTAATATAACGTCCATTGGAACTGATTGTTAGGCATTGGATCTATTTATAAACGGCAATATGACCTTTTCCCGCTCGCTTAGCACTATACATTGCAGTATCAGCATTTTTTAGAGCAGACTCAACACTTATTCTTTCAGGTGTCAAAAAACGCACCCCAATACTAGCATCAATTTGAAGTGAAATATTGTTTTCGGCGATCACCAGTGCTTCGTTATGTGCCAGTTGTTCATCAGTACCGATTTCGCTTAAAGCAACAACGAATTCATCCCCGCCAACACGACTGACAATGTCTTCATTTCTCACAAAAGAATTTAAGCGTTTAGCAACTTCAATAAGTACAGCGTCTCCTGCATCATGCCCATGAGTGTCGTTTATTGCTTTAAATCCATCCAAATCTATAAATAGAACTGCTCCATACGATCCCCTTCTAGCATGTTTGGATATCAACTTTTCTAGATATTCTTTTAACAAATGGCGATTTGCCAATTGTGTTAACGGGTCATGAGATGCTATATGGTTAATTTGATGCATAGCATTGTCGCGTGCAACGACGTATGGTTTTATGATCCAAATATAAATCATTGGCGTGGATACTATTACTAGTATAGCTACATCCAGAATGGCTTTGGCGTATCTTCCTATATCAAACGTCATGTTCGCGAAACCAAGCATGATGGCAAACTCTACCAAGGCAATAATAGCAGTTATCCGTATAAGGATGTCTTTTTTGGTCGGTATTTCCAGAGTTCTTTTTTGTTGTTTGCTTGGTAAGAAGAGGACTCGGTTTTCCATTTATTGCCCCTATGTACACACCCTTAATTTTCTAGTTATTGGATATTAAGTTTCAAATAAGGGCTGTATAAATTAATTTTGCATAATATCAGGATAAAGTCAATCGAAAATCCATATTTCGTCCATTTATACCGCAATTGATGGATCAGGTGCGTGAAGTTTTGCGCTATTATCATTATGACTTTAAAACAGACATTTTTTTGCTAACCCCTATGCCTCATGGGAAAGAGGGGTAAATGAAAATACCAATGGTTTAGTGAGGCAGTACATACCCAAACACCGCATGTTTAACACCGTATCAAACCAAGAGATTGACTTCATTATGCACAGGATAAATCATCGACCTCGAAAAACACTGAGTACAAAACACCCCATGAAGTGTTTTTCAATACAAAAACTAAATTAACTCGAGTTGCACTTGGGACTTGAATTCGCCGTGTTTATTATGAGGCTGTTTTTCCATAAATTTTTAGCATATCGGGTTTCTCGGTGCAGTAATAATGAACCCAAATATATAAATGGTTAAATAAGGCAGCGAGTAGAGCGGCTTTGGAGAAGAGCAGCAAACCTGGTAAATAAAGAATCATTAAACCAAAGACATACATGCCATTATCCGTGTATTTAAAGATGCCTTGTTTGACATAAGGTTCATCATAATCGGGGTCGAAATGGTCGATGCCGTAGGCTCTTTCTATGGTAAAATATTTTTTGACTGAATAAAACAAATAAATAACTAAAGGTGTGATGATGGCAGCAAGGGCATAAGCTGATGTTGCTGATATATTCCATGAATTTTGGGTACTTACGGCTACAAATATGATGCTGATTAAACGGCTGCCGAATAGAATAGAAAAACCAATGGTGTAATACTTAAATGCTTTTGCAATACCCCAACGTTGGCTGAATGTGCGTTGATACAATTCAAAGCGCCACACCAGCATCACATAGGTTTGGTGAATGATGGGAACGGCAATTGCCAGCCAGAACCAAGTGTTTGCACTGATATTAAGGTATGAACCTGAAAGTATTTGTGGTTTTTTCGATATATATGTGACCAGTAGGAAAAGTAAGCCGCTGAGTGATAAAAGGTGCCATGTTTGGTATTGAAAAATGTTTTTATTCATTGTTTTTGCCTCGTAATACCGTGACTGACCAATCGTATTGAATAATGGCGCGGTTAATATGCAGCGGGTGAAACTTTTATGGCATAGGCAGTCATAATACCCCATACCCAATTAAAAAAGAATACCAGCAGTGGTGTGAACATGCCCAAATCCATGCCCGCCATACCTTTGCCTGCAATTTCAGGGAAAATATAAAAGAGTTGTACAGCCGTAGGGAACAAGCTTAGTAAAAAACCTTTGAACAACCATTTTTCTTCAAGAAAAGGGAGTATAAACAAGATGCCCCAAATGCCGCCCCAGACAATGCGGGGGTATAACCATGCAGGGGTTAAGTGTGGGGCAATTGTTACATCTAACATGGCAGAAATACCATATTTACCAAACAACCATACTACCAAGCTATTCATTAGCGCACCAAAACAACCTGCGGCAAAGACCACCAATAGTTTATTCATGAACAAACCTCGCAAAATGTAAGGATAGCATATTTTTTGTTTAAGGTCTTATGTTTCTTGTAACCAAGCTACGGCATCATCAAGTCTTTCAAAATACTGAACCTCTCCTGAAACAAACCACGAACCAATTTTTACAATGGCTTCTTGCCATGTTTTATGCCCGTAGATAGCAATTTTTTTGAAGTCATTGTTGTGTTTTAAACCAAGCTTAAAATCATCCCAAGCTGCTCTGAGCTCCCAACCTTGCATTTCGGACGCATCAATAAGCATTTTAACATGAGGCTCTGTTACTTTTGCAATGGCTGCATCAATCATGGGTGTAATAATTTCATAGTCTTCATGGGTAAGTGTGCCTACGGCTTTGAGCGTGATAAAGATATGTTCATTAAAGCGTTCAATACCAACCGATAAACCGTGTCGTAGTGATGTGCTCATCTTAAGCTCCTAATGATTAAAGAGATACCATCACATTATCATAAACCACAAAAAGTTCAAGGTTAAGTGTGTGTGTGATGAGTTGGCATGATTTTCGCTTATACCTTGATTGTACATATATATGTAGATGTTGTTTGGAGGTGAAAGCGTGGATATTGCAACGATAATCGGCATGGTGGTTGCCTTTGGTTTGGTATTGTTTGCCATTGGTGATGCGGTTGCAGGCTTTATTGATATCAATTCAATTGCTATTGTGATTGGGGGTACTTTTGGTGTATTGCTGGTGGCATACCCCATGGCAAACTGTATTGGTGTAGTCAAAATTATTCTTAAAACCATTTTAAATAAACCTGCTGATGGCCCATCGGTAGTCACTGAGTTTGTAGAGTTGGCACAGATTGTACGTAAAGACGGTATTTTAGCTTTGGAAAGTAAGGTGGGAGATATTGACCACCCCTTTATGTCCAAAGGTTTGCAAATGGCAATTGATGGGCAAGAACCCACGGAAATCGAAGAAATTTTGTATATGGAAATGGATAAATTGGGTGAGCGGCATTTACGCGGTGCGGATATGATGACCGCACTGGGCACCTTTGCACCATCCATGGGTATGATTGGTACATTGGTGGGTTTGGTGCTTATGCTTGCAAATATGGAAGACCCAGCATCAATTGGTCCTTCAATGGCGGTGGCATTGTTGACCACATTTTATGGTGCATTGATGGCAAATATTATCTTTTTGCCTATGGCATCCAAATTGAAAACACGCAGCAAAGAAGAGTTACTTGTGCATGAAATTATTTTGGCGGGCATTCAGTCCTTGGTGGCAGGTGAGAATCCACGCGTGATGGAACAAAAGTTACACGGCTTCTTGCCGCCTAAAGATCGCGCATCAGCATTTGATTGATATGGCATAACACATTATGGCTAAACGACAAAAGAAACCTGACCCCGTCTTACCTGATAAAGACCCTGGTGCTGCATTATTTTTAGAGTTAATGATGCAAATGCTGGCATTTTTTATCTTACTGACATCAATAGCGGTGATTGTGGATGAACGTAGGCTTGCAGCGATTGGTTCATTGGCGGGCACTTTTAGCCCGCTGCCTAAAGGTGCAAACTTAACAGAAGGTAATGGCCCATCTATGCCCGCACGAGATATTGTTGATGGTAACCGTGCCCCACGCCGAACCGCCAAAGAATTGACAGAGGTGGCAAGGGAATTGGGTTTGGGTGATGCCATTCATGTATTGCCTCTTGATCAAGATAAAGTGCGTATACGTTTTCCTGAGACGATAGTCTTTGCTCCGGGCCAAGTAGAGATTAGCTCTGATATGTTTCCTTTGATGGATAAACTTGCCAAAGTATTTAAGCGCCCTGAAGTGATTGAAATTCGTATTGAAGGGCATACCGATGATACCCCTGTTCGAGGTGTATTATACCCATCGAATTGGGAACTTTCGGCGGCGCGTGCTATGAGTTTATTTCATGCATTTTCAGAGCGTGGTGTACCCAATGGACGAATGATTGCGGCGGGCATGGGGGATAAACACCCGATTGTTGGCAACCCTGCCATGAGCAGAAGGGTTGAGATAGAACTTAAATTTAGACCCGTAACCGTGAACCCAGAAAGCCACATATCCACGGGAAAATTGGTTTCTCCGCAGCGGCATGTGGTGGCACCCCAAGGTAAGAGTTTTTAATCATGGCACGTAAAAAGAAACTTGAACCTGAGGTTTTGGCAGACCCCGAAGCATGGATGACCACCTTTGCAGATTTAATCAGTTTAATGCTGACCTTCTTTATTTTATTGGTGTCCATGTCCACTTTGGATAAAACAGGGCTACAAGATATTTCAACGTATTTTGAATCTGCTGTTTCCGTTTTAAATGCAGGCGCGGGCACGGAGATTAACTTGATTCGTCCTTTGGAATTACAACGTATTGTAAGCCCACGTGAGTTGATGTTGGCGATGCGTCAAAATAGTAACGTTGTTTTGAAGAATAGTACTTTGGAACACCATGTACGTGCCTTGATTGTAAAGAATCGTTTATACCTACGTATGGATGATGCAGCACTTTTTGAAGAAGGTTCTGCTCGTCTAAAAGCTGAGAACATTAAAGCACTTAGAAGGCTTGCTAAGATGCTAGCTATCTCCCCAGGTAGTATCAGTGTGAATGGGCATACCGATGATAGAATGGCGACGGGTAGCCGTTATCCAGACTTGTGGAGCTTAAGTTTGGCTAGAGCGGCATCAGTCTTGCATATCTTAGAAGCAGAAGGTGTGAATCCATCACGTTTATCGCTGGCAGGTTATGGACCATCACGACCTATTTCGACAGATGCCACGATTTTAGGCCGAAAACATAATCGGCGTGTTGATATCGTGGTATATAAGTAACAAGTAAGGAGTTTGAACCATGGCAGATAAAAAAGATGGTGCAGCAGAAGAAAAGAAATCATCGGGTGGACTACTACCCATTATTAATTTGGTTTTATTGATATTGGTGTTGGCTGTCGGTGGCTTTATTGCATGGAAAATGATGGCAATGGAACAAATACCTGCAGCAACCGAGCAGGCGGCACCAGCGCAAACAGAAGAAACTATGATTCCAGAGCCTGAAGATGAAAATCCTGATGCGCCACCTATTTTTGTGGATATTGCGGATATCACGATTAACTTGGCAGATACAGATGTGAGCCGTTTTTTAAGAGCAAAAATCAAGTTGGAAGTACGCAGTCCTGAAGCACAAGCCAAAGTTGAACAGAATATGATTAAAATCAATGATATGGTGATCACACTGCTTTCGAGTAAAACATTTGCCGAAATTCGTACGCCACAAGGTAAATATGATCTTAAAGAAGATTTGATTTACCGCATGAACCGTTTGGTGGGTGGAAAACCGATTAAAAATTTATACTTCACAGATTTTGTATCGCAATGAGTGAAAAGAAAGCTGATGCAATGGCTGATAAAGAACCAATTTTAGCGCCTGAGGAAATTGATGCGCTGATGCAGGCAGTTGCACCAAGTGAGCAAGCGCATGCTTTATTGGCTACCCTGCCACCTGTGCCTCAACCTGAGGTGGTGGAAGACTTTGATTTTGCATCGGTGGAATCGGACAATGGTCCAGAACGCTACCCGCTATTCTTTAATCTGCAGCAGCGTATGTCTGAATCACTCAATGAACAATGGGATGAAACGTTTCAACGTGATGTAGAGCTAAATAGTGAAGGTATTGATGAGCGCCTGTATCAAGAGATCATTGAAGATAATAAAGAAAAACAACAAGTCTTTTTTGTGTATGAAGTGGATGGTTTTGGGCGAATGATGGTGACCATAGAGCTGCCTTTGGTGATTTCGTATATTGATGCCATGTTGGGTGGTATGGGAGAGTCCTTTGGTGATGATGCCAACGATCTGACTCCTGTAGAGCAGAGTTTAGCCAATCGTATTGGTACAGGTTTAGAAAAACTATTGTTACATATGTGGAAACCTGTTGTTGAAATGAAACACCATCTATCCAAGTTGGACACTGAGCCACAGTTTTTGGCTGTAGCGCCGGTGACCGACCCATGTTTTTCGGTGAAGTTTGGTGTTAAAATATCGGATGATTTGCAAGGTTCTGTACACTTACATTATCCCCGCACTTTTTTGGAGCCTGTTTTAGAAAGTTTACGCACATCAGTGTCTGAAGACTTGGGTAAAGACCCTGAATGGGAGCAGCAATTGCAAAAAAGTATAGAGCAGGTGCCTTTAAATGTCCGTTTAGAGCTTGGGCAGTGTAAATTAAGTATCAAACAATTTTTGGGCTTGCGTAAGGGAGATTTTTTACCATTACGAAAGAGTGCTAACGAGCCAGCCATGCTTTGGGTGGGTTCCACACCGATGTTTGAAGCGATGCCGGGTAGTCAAGATGGACAATTAGCAGCAGAGCTGACCAATCAGTTGGCACAAGATACATAAGCTTAAGTGGTAGAAGGAGAATACGATGCCAGAAGTTGAAGAAATACAAAACCCTGATGTCGCAACAGGAAGTGAGCAAAAGGTAAACCTTGAAGCCATTATGCATGTTCCTTTGGATGTGAGCGTAGAGCTTGGGCGGATTCAATTACCATTGCATGTGGTGGCAAGGCTGCATCGAGGTATGGTGCTGGACTTAAAAAAAGAAGCCAATGCGGAAGTGGATATTTTAGCCAATGGGCGTGTGTTTGCGCGAGGTGAAGTGGTGTCTGCGGATGGTAAAATTGGGGTGCGTGTGGTGGAAGTGGTGCCACAAGGCGACCGTATCCAGAGTTTATCGTAAATGATGACAGAGGAGACCAGTTTTGCTGCCATGATGGCACAATCCATAGGTGCATTGGCATTGGTATTAGCTATTTTTGCAGGCTTGGTATGGCTAATGCGCCGTTTTCAAGACAAGGTTGTACCTGTGAAAGAAGGCAAGATGCAAGTGGTGCAACGTTTGCATATCGACAGTAAAAATAGCGTGGTTGAAATTAAACATGGTAAACAAAGTTACCTTTTGAGTGTAGGTGTAGGCGGTGTTCACAAAATTGCAGACATTTCACCCGAGAAAGAGGTGGGAAATGATACGTAGTTCATTGTTATTACGTATTTTATTCTTATTTGTGTTTTTATTGCCAAGCCTTGCTTCGGCTGCAGATGTACCCACATTATCCATTAGCTTAGGTGAGACTGAAGATCCTGATTCATGGTTTACAGGTCTCAAAATTATCGCAGGGCTTACCGTTCTCGCGCTTGCCCCATCGATTTTGGTGATGATGACATCATTTACCCGCATCTTAATCGTATTCGCTTTCTTGCGTCAGGCATTGGGTACGCAACAAAGTCCACCCACGCAAATTTTGGTCGGTTTATCTTTGTTTATGACCATGTTTATCATGATGCCCGTGTGGAATCAGATTGATAGCACAGCACTAACCCCTTATTTAAATAAAGAGATTAAGCAGTCCGAAGCTATGGAAAAAGCGATTGATCCATTACGTGCATTCATGCTGCGACAAACCAGAGAAGATGATTTAATCTTATTCATCAATGCAGGAAACATTGAAAAGCCTGCAACAGCAGAAGAAACACCGATGTATGTATTGATTCCTGCCTTTGTCATCAGCGAGTTAAGAACAGCCTTTGAAATCGGCTTTTTAATTTATATTCCGTTTGTGGTATTGGATTTGGTGGTGGCATCGGTATTGATGAGTATGGGTATGATGATGTTACCGCCTGTGATGATTTCACTGCCACTTAAAATTATTTTATTTGTGCTGGTAGATGGTTGGCACTTGATAACCGCATCATTGTTGGCGAGTTTTAGATAAAGAACCTATATTTGATTTAAGGTTTCTTGTATCAAATGGTACAGCCTAAGCTCTGCTTCTTTGATATTTTTTCCAAACGTAATGATGCCATCTTTATGCCCTTTCATGACAAAAGCATTGTATTTAAATGGGTTGCGAGATTGATAGAGGGCTGCGATTTCCCGTACCATTTCTGCGGTGCCATATTCTGCCGTAGTAGCGAGTATTTTTTGTTTAATCATCATTTGCCAAAGGGCTGCGGAATGCACATGAATAACTGCCTGAATATCAGGGTGTATTTCGTAAATCATAGCATGACTTAATGCTTCGCTGCTGGGTTTAAATTCACCTTCTGAGAATACGGTGAAGGTGCCGAAATCATAGTTTACTATATGAATGTATGCGTTGGGTTTTAGGTGAGGTTGTTTTCCTGTTTGTGTGGCTGTGATGGTAAAACTGCGCTCGCCGTTGTTGCGGAAAGATATATTGCCATAACCAATACCGTCGGGTGTTTCGCCAATCAAACCCAAAGCAAAAAGGCGACACCTTAACGCTTCTAAATCATGAAATGCGGTAAATTCAGGGCTTGGTATCTGCGTGTGTGATACATGATATTTGATAACGCCATCAATCATTATTTCCTTCCTGTGTCATACCCGCGCCACCCCAGGGTGGTCTCTCTGGCTTTGCCATTCACCTTCAGGCGGGTATCCATTTATTTTGATATGGATGCCCAATCAAGTTGAGCATGACGGTTGTAATTGTCTAATCGCTTCTTGATTGGGCGCAATCACACCTGCTTCCGTAATCAAACCTGTAATTAGGCGGGCGGGGGTGACATCAAAGCCATAATTGGCAGTTTTACTGTGTTCAGGGGTGATGCGAATAGTTTGTACGTTACCCTTATTATCCAAGCCTCGCATCATATGCACTTCATCTTCACTGCGTTGTTCGATTTCAATATCCTGCACACCATTTTTACAATCAAAATCAAAAGTGTTGATAGGCAGTGCGATATAAAAGGGTACATCATTATCTTTGGCAGCCAGTGCTTTAAGATATGTACCAATTTTGTTCGCTGCATCACCATTTAATGCCACACGGTCTGCGCCCGTAATCACCATGTCGACCAAACCTTGTTGCACCAAATGCCCGCCTGTATTGTCAGGAATAATGGTATGTTGAATACCCGCATCTAAAAGCTCCCACGATGTTAAGCTTGCACCTTGATTACGAGGCCGAGTTTCATCCACCCAAACATGGATATTGATGCCGCGTTTTTGTGCTTCATAGATGGGTGCAAGGGCAGAGCCACTATCAACAATCGCTAACCAACCTGCATTGCAGTGGGTTAGGATATTAAACTGGTTTATCTTTTTATCTACCATGATGTCTTCAATGATGTCACAGCCAATTTGCCCAATCTTTTGTGTTCTCAATACATCTTTATCGGCGATAGCAATGGCTTCGGCTTTGCAGGCGGCAATCACATCATCAGCGTGTTCAACCACATGTAACATTCTATCCACTGCCCACATTAAATTCACTGCAGTGGGTCTAGACTCCCGAATTTTTATCGCAGCTTGCTTGATTTGTGTTTTATCACCTTCAAATTCACGGGCTGCCAGAAACACACCAAATGCTGCCACATTACCAATCACACCTGCACCACGCACCGTCATATCTTTGATGGCTTCACAAATATCATGTGCAGTTTTTAGCACGCAAATGTTCTTTGCAAACGGTAAATAACGTTGGTCGATGACTTCTAAATCATCCGCTTTATTTAACCATAATGCACGATATTGTCCGTTCATTGTTACCCCTGTAGCACAACAATAGGCATTTAAAGGGAACTTGGCTATGCTGCGCTACTATCAATAAAAATTTAAAGAGGTATATGATGGAAAATATTCAAGTTTTGATTTTGATGGGTAGTAAAAATGATATGCCTGTAATGAAAAAAACCGAAGCTGTGTTTGATGAGTTTGGTGTGGCATATAAAACATTGGTGCGTTCAGCACACCGTACACCTGAAGCTACTGTGGAAGCCATTAAAGAAGCTGAAGAAGCGGGCTGCCAAGTGTTTATTTGTGCGGCAGGTATGGCAGCACATTTGGCGGGTGTGGTTTGCTCGAAAACAGTGAAACCAGTGATTGGTGTGCCGATTGCATCGGGTGCTTTAAATGGTGAAGATGCGTTGCTTTCAACTGTGATGATGCCGCCGGGTATGCCTGTGGCGACTGTGGGTATCAATGGTTCAAAAAACGCGGGTTTGTTGGCTGTGCAAATGTTGGCACAAAACGATGAAGATTTGGCGCACAAGCTTCGCTTTGATCGCGCAAAACAAGCTGAAGCTATTTTAGCAGACGATTAATCACGCATGATGACATACCAGACCCGCCTTGCGGCGAAAGCTTTAAGGCAAGGTGGGTTGATTGCGCATCAAACATCAACCTTGGCAGGCATTGCGGCAGACGTGAGTCATACAAAGGCTGTGCGCAAGGCACAAAGGTTCAAGCAACGTAAGGCACCATTTTTGTTGCTTGCCGACTCGATAAGTACCGCGCTTCAACAAGCTGTGTATATTTCTCCCCGTTTAAGAAAACTTGCCAAAAGCGCATGGCCGGGGGCTGTGACTTTGGTTTTTCGCGCCAAGAAAGGTTTAAATCCAGTATGTTATCAAAGCGGGTATATTGCGATACGTGTGGATGGTGATAAACAAACATGCCAACTTGCCAAGTTATGTGGTGGTTTGATGCTGTCGAGCAGTTTTAACCGCAAAGGCGGTGCTGTTTTGCCTCTGAATTTACAGTCTCGCATGCGTTATCATCAATATATTCATACCGTATTAGCCAACGTGCAGCAACCCATAGGTAAGGCATCAACAATGTATAAAATCACAACCCGAACAGTGGTGAAACTGCGATAACTTTAAGTTTTGCTCTTCTTGCGTATGTTTGCACCATGAACAATATTCAAACCGTAGTGTTAGACCGCGATGGTGTTATCAATTTTGATTCTCCTGACTACATTTTAAGCCCAGAACAATGGTTGCCGATTCCGGGTAGCCTTGAAGCCATTGCCAAGCTCAAAGCAGCGGGCAAGCAGGTGACTGTTTGTAGCAATCAATCGGCACTTGGACGTGGTATGATAAAGCAAACAACGTTTGATGATATTCAGGCGAAAATGATTGCTGAAACTGAAAAAGTAGGTGGTCGTTTTGACTATATTGCTTATTGTCCGCATGGCCCTGATGATGGCTGTGTGTGCCGTAAACCTTTGCCGGGCATGCTGTTGGATACGTTTCAAGTTTTGGATATTCAAGATAAAAAGACAGTTGTTATGGTCGGTGATTCTTACCGTGATGTACAAGCAGCGCATGCGGCAGGTATTGATGCGATATTGGTGAGTAGTGGTTATGGGGATGCGGATAAAATTTTTGAAAAATCCAAGGTATTGATGCCAAGTATTCAAATGTTTGCCAACTTGGGTGAAGCTGTGGGTACGCTCATTGAGGAGAAAACCCTATGAAATATATTCAAGCTATCCTGTTCTATTTCCTTTATATCATCGCCACAGTTAGCATTGCGACAGCATGTATTTTAGCGCGTGTTTTTGGGCGTGATGTGGCTTGGAAGGTTGGTTATTTGTGGAGTATGGTAGGAAACTTTCTGCTCAAATTGATTTATGGCATTAAAGTGGTGATTGAGGGGAAAGAAAATATTCCTGATGAGCCATGTGTGATTGTTGCCAATCACCAATCCACATGGGAAACCGCAACATTGCCTGTAGTGTTGCCGCCATTTGCATGGATTTTGAAAAAAGAACTGATGTATATTCCATTTTTTGGCTGGGCATTGTATGCGCTTGATGCCATTCCGATTGTGCGTTCAAACACCCGCGATGCTTTGAGGCAAGTGAATGAAAAAGGCACTGCCCAACTCAAATCTGGGCGTTGTGTGGTGATTTTTCCTGAAGGTACACGCAGACCTGTAGGGCAGCCAGGTACATATAAACCGGGGGCAGTGGTGTTGGCGAAAAAAGCAGGTGTTGCTATTTTGCCCATTGCCCATAATGCGGGTGCGTGTTGGCCTAAAGATTCATGGTTTAAGCACAAGGGAACCATTACTTTGCGTGTGTTGCCGCCGATTTCTGCAGAAGATGTGCAAGAGAAAAAACGCAATGATATTTTGGCGGAATGTGAGACAAGAATTGTGTCTGCATGTAAGGAAATTGGTGGTTAAACTGTAAGTTTATGGTGTGGTGTTCGACATAAATACAAAACAGAACACGGAGAACATATGAAATATATTTGGATCATTTTGATGATGTTGTTGGTTGCACCTGTGGCAGCGCAAAGTGTTGAATACCAATGGCGCAATGTACAAGGTGAAACTGTGCAGCTGGATAGTTATAAAGGTAAACCCGTGATACTTCATTTTTGGGCAAGTTGGTGTCCACCATGTCGCTCCGAGATGCCCGAGATGAACAACTGGGTACAGCAACATCCTGATGTAAAAGTTGTCATGATTTCTTTGGATGCTGACCAAGCAGGTGCAGCAGCATTTTATGCGCAGAAAAACATTCAGCAGCCACTTAATATGGGAAATCAACGTGATACCATGGCGCTGGGGGTGCGTGGTTTACCGACAACCCTAGTCATTGATGCCGATGGAAATATTAAGGAACGACATATGGGTGATTTGAATTGGGCTGATGAGCGTGTGAGTTTGATGGTGCTTGATTGGCTGCGGTAAACATTTGGCTTTTGAGTCTTTCTTTGTTGTTGGTATCCACTGCATATGCCACAGGTATCATACTTAGCGAAAAAGAGGCTAAACAATTGGGCACGGGTGCGTTAATTATCCATGCTACATCCGTGAAAGATAGCTATGTTAAGGAAATTCATGCTTTTTTGCTTATTCAAGCGCCTGCAGAGAAGGTTTTTTCACTGATTACCGATTATGCGCATTTGCCTTCTTTTATGCCCAATCTTGCGCGTACAGAAGTGTTAAACAAAGATGATACTGGGGCTGTGGTGAACTATTATTTGGATTTACCTTTTGGTGTGCATAAACAATACCGTTTAAAATTGGATTATGATAAACAACCGAATAGCTGGCGTATGGCTTGGCATCAACTGGATTGGCAAGGTTTGGAGCCTGAACATACGATTGCTGACACTAGGGGTTATTGGTATTTGCAAGTGATGGATACGCAAACAACGCAGTTGCATTATTATACTAAGACTGACCCAGGGCATGTGCCATTTGGTTTGGGGTGGTTTGTGGATTATTTAACAGAAAAAACTGTGGTGAAATTATTAGAAAATACCAAAGCCAAGGCGGAAGAAAAATAAAACATGGCAAAAATTGGGCAACAAACAGTGTATTATGTGGGGTTGATGTCAGGCACATCATTGGATGGTATTGATGCAGCGGTGGTCAGTATGGCTGGTGATGATGTTGAGCTTGTGGCTTTTGTAACGTGTACGCTTGAAGACAAGCTCAAAGAACCCATTTTGCGCTTAAATCAGCCAGGGTTTGATGAAATTGATGCCATGGCCATGCTGGATAGAGCGTTGGGTTTTGCTTTTGCTGATGCGGCTTTACAGGCGATTGAAAAAGCAGGTTTAGAACCCAAACAAATTGTTGCCATTGGTTCGCATGGGCAAACACTACGTCATCGACCGCAAGGTATAGACAACAGTTTACCATTTACGCTGCAAATCGGTGACGCAGCAACCATTGCTGAAAAAACAGGTATTACAGTGGTATCTGATTTTAGAAAACGAGATATTGCAGCTTGCGGTCAAGGTGCGCCGTTGGTGCCTTTTGTGCATCAGCGATTGTTTGCCCAAGCCAATAAAAATATTGCGGTGCTCAATATCGGCGGCATTGCCAACATCACCTATTTAGGCGCGAATGGATTGGTTCTAGGTTTTGATACAGGTCCAGGTAATATGTTGATGGATGCTTTAATGCAAACCATGACAGACGCACGCTTTTGTTATGATAAAGGGGGTGAATTGGCAGCCTCTGGTGATATTTATCAACCTTTGTTGGAGGATTTACTTCAACACGTTTTCTTTAAAAAAATACCACCGCGTTCTACAGGTCGGGAAGATTTTGGTGAAGATGTTGTGCAGCAAATTATGGCTGTGGATATGCCTGATGCCGACAAAATGGCAACGGCATGTGCATTCACTGTACAAAGTATTGTGGCAAGCTTACAGCACCTTCCAGAGCAGCCTGATGCTTGGTATATCTGTGGCGGTGGCGCGTTTAACAAACATCTTATGCAGCAGCTTAGGGAAGAACTTGCACCTGCCCAAGTGCAAACCACCACGGATATTGGGCTGCCAGTAGAAGCGGTAGAAGCCGTGGCTTTTGCGGTGCTTGCAGAGCGTACGCTGGCGGGTGAAGTGAATACTTTATCGGCAGTGACAGGTGCGTTACATGATGTCAGTGGTGGGCAGGTTATTTTAGGCAAGAATGCAAAAGTTGTGGTAAATACTTAAAAACCATGAATTTATAAGGCGTTGACACTAATCGGCAGAGTTTTAGCTTGCCGCTCTTTGATATTACTAGGTTTAGGATGATTTCTCATGCAAATGACTGGCGCTGAAATTTTTGTAGAATGTTTGAAACGCGAGGGCGTGGAAGTCATTTTTGGCTATCCTGGTGGCGCGGTGTTGCCAATTTACGATGCTATTTTCCAACAAAGCCATTTTAAACATATTCTTGTGCGTCATGAGCAAGCAGCACTTCATGCAGCCAATGGTTATGCGCGTGTATCGGGCAAATGTGGTGTTTCTTTGGTCACATCAGGACCAGGCGCAACCAATGCCATCACAGGGCTTGCTGATTCCAATGCTGACTCGATTCCCAATGTTTGTTTCACAGGGCAAGTACCGCTGCCCATGATTGGTACGGATGCATTCCAAGAAGCAGATATTATTGGTATTACGCGCTCGGCTACCAAACACAATTTTTTGGTGAAAAATGTTGAGGATTTGGCATTAACCATTCGCCAAGCTTTCCACATTGCAACCACAGGTCGCCCCGGTTCGGTGGTGGTTGATATTCCTAAAGACTTGGGTTTCGCGAAGTGTGATTTTGTATGGCCGGAAAAAGTGAATATGCGTTCGTATCAACCGCGTACATCAGGGCATGCGGGGCAAATTAAGAAAGCCATTAAAGCCATGCTTGAGGCCAAACGTCCTATGCTTTATTCAGGTGGCGGCATCATGAATGCGCAAGGTTCTGCAGCCTTGTTGAAAACCTTAGCACATCAGTTGAATGCACCTGTGACCAATACCTTGATGGGTTTGGGTGGTATTCCGTTTGATGATAAACATTTCGTGGGTATGTTGGGTATGCATGGTACATATGAAGCCAATATGGCGGTATCGCATTGCGACTTATTGGTGTCCATTGGTGCACGTTTTGATGACCGGGTTACAGGTCGTTTGGATGCTTTTGCACCCGATGCCAAGATTATTCATATCGATGTTGACCCAACATCCATTTCTAAAAATGTAGATGCGGATTTACCTATTGTGGGTGATGT
The DNA here is from genome assembly GCF_000744415.1 of Ghiorsea bivora. Lineage (NCBI taxonomy): Bacteria > Pseudomonadati > Pseudomonadota > Candidatius Mariprofundia > Mariprofundales > Ghiorsea > Ghiorsea bivora. Next base: position 174,874 of record NZ_JQLW01000005.1, on the reverse strand, counting down.
GGGTATTGTATTGCAGCAGCTTCTTGATGAGTTAAGTCATCAAGGTGGTGTGCCTGATTTGGAAGCATTGAAATTGTGGTGGCAACAAATTGATGAGTGGCGGGCTAAGGATTCATTAGGTTTTGAACAAAGTGAAGAAGGACCGATTAAACCACAAACCGTGATTCATAAAGTGCATGATATTACCAAGGGTAATGCCATTGTGACCACGGATGTGGGGCAACATCAAATGTGGGCTGCGCAGCACTATGGCTTTAAAGAGCCGCATAAGTTCTTAACTTCAGGTGGGTTGGGTACGATGGGTTATGGTTTGCCCGCAGCGGTCGGTGCAGCCATGGCTGCACCGAATGAACCGATTGTGGTGTTTACAGGTGATGCCTCGATTCAAATGTGTATCCAAGAGCTAGCAACGGCTTATCAGTATCGCCAAAAAATTGTGGTGGTGTTATTAAACAACGCCTACATGGGCATGGTGCGTCAGTGGCAAGAAATGTTCCATGAATCACGTTTTTCACATTCTTATTTTGATTCATTGCCTGATTTTGCCAAATTGGCAGAAGCTTATGGTGGTGTGGGCATCAAAGTGGATACATTGGATGAACTGGACAAAGCCTTGGAAGTGGCATTTGGTAGTCAAGAAAGCTTTGTGTTTATTGATATTGCCGTGGCAAAAGAAGAAAATGTATTCCCAATGGTGCCTGCAGGGGCTGCATTGAATGAGATGGTGTTGGCATGATGAAGGAAAATCGTCTTTTTCCCCGATTTCAGCGTTGTGACAGCTTCTGTGATGCTCATGTATTATTGAAATACACTCCGCTTCTCGAAGCTGACTCGCCTTGCACTCGAACAAAAATCCTGATTTTCGTGGGTAAATGAAATGAGACATACAATTACAATTTTAGTTGAAAATGAGTTTGGTGTGCTTACGCGTATTGCAGGTTTGTTTTCAGCCCGTGGTTACAATATCGAAACCTTAAATGTTGCGCCAACCTTGGATGAAACAGTGAGTCGCTTAACTTTGGTGACACGTGGCGATGAAAGAATCATCGAGCAGATCAAGAAACAGCTCAACAAATTGATTCCTGTGATCAAAGTGGAAGACATTTCACATATGGTGCACCTTGAGCGCGGCTTGTTGATGTTGAAGGTGATTGATGTAAAGGGTTTACGTAAAGCTGCTGAAACTTCAGGTGCTAAAATTATTGACCATGAAGCAGACAGTTATTTTATTGCTGAGTTTACGGGTTCACCTGAAGAAGTGGATACTTTTTTGGTGAGTATTGATGCAGAATATATTATTGAAGCTTCGCGTACAGGCCCAGTGGGTATGCGCCGTGGTAGCAAGGGGTTTGTGGTTTAATCATGGCACAAATTATTGATGGTAAAGCTTTAGCTGCAAAACTAAAAGTGGATATGCAAATGGATGTGACCACTTTGGCACAAAAACATGGTCGCTCACCTGGTTTGGCAGTGATTCTTGTTGGGGATGACCCTGCATCACATGTGTATGTGAAAAACAAAGAAATTGCTTGTGAAGAAGTAGGTATTGCCTCCATTTCACATAAATTGCCTGCTTCAACCACGCAAGAACATCTTTTGGGGTTGATTGCTGAGCTAAATAACGACCCTAAAGTGGATGGTATTTTGGTTCAATTGCCGCTTCCTGAACATATTCATGCTGATAAAGTATTGAATACCATTCACGCAGATAAAGATGTAGATGGTTTTCATCCTTTTAATGTGGGTTGTTTGGCTGTGCGTCAGCCTGCGCTTCGTTCATGTACACCATATGGTTGCATCAAACTTATTGAGACCACAGGCATATCCTTTCATGGCAAAGAAGCCGTGGTGGTAGGGGCATCCAACATCGTGGGTCGCCCTATGGCTTTGGAATTGTTGCTTGCAGGGGCAACGGTTACAGTATGTCATCGGTTTACCGAAAACCTTCAATCGCATATTGAACGTGCAGATATTGTGGTTGCCGCAGCGGGTAAACAAGGTTTAATCCAAGGTGAATGGATTAAGAAAGGTGCGATTGTGATTGATGTGGGAATCCATAGGTTGGAAGACGGCTCACTTACAGGAGATGTAGATTTTGAAGCTGCATCCAAACATGCAGGTTGGATTACGCCCGTACCGGGTGGTGTTGGTCCTATGACGATTACAATGTTGTTATCCAATACGATTTCAGCATTTAAAAATCATGTAGGGCTTGTTTAATCCATGCCTGTTTTAAGTATTCAAACCAATATGAAAGTTGCAAATAAAGAAACATTTCTAACATCTGCATTGGCTTTGGTGGCGAATGAATTAAGCAAACCCGAAAGTTATGTTATGATTCATATCTCGGATGCGCAAGCCATGAGTTTTGCAGGTACAAGCGAACCATTGGCGTATGTTGAGCTTAAAAGCTTGGGTTTAACCAGTGGTCAAACGGCAAGTTTATCCAAGCATATCTGCAATTTCTTGAGCGAAACACTATCCATTGATGCATCGCGCATTTACATCGAATTTTCAGCACCTGAGCGGGTTATGTTCGGCTGGAACGGCGGTACTTTTTAGGTTTTACTTGATGATTTTATCAAGAGACTGAACTAAATATTCACTTTCAGGTTCATTTGCAACAAACTCTGAAAGCTGCCGCTTGTCGATAAACCCTCTAATTTTTGAACGGTATAAATCAGCAATAGCAGGGTTCTCAATTTCAAGTTTTCTAGCCTTACTTATTTCTAAAAACGCTTCTTCTTGGTCAATACCCAAATACCTACGCCCAAGCAGGTTTGCAGCGATACCAGTTGTACTGCTGCCTGCAAAAGGATCTAAAATCCAAGCACCTTTTTGCGTGGATGCAAGAATGATTCTTGTGAGTAATGACAATGGTTTTTGCGTGGGGTGTTTGCCACAAGACTTTTCCCATTTTGCAATAGCAGGCAAGCGCCATACATCTTTCATTTGTTTGCCATCATTTAGTTCTTTCATCAGCTTATAATTATAATAGTGAGGCACTTTTTCATGCTTCCTTGCCCAGATAACAAATTCTGTGGAATGCGTGAAATACCTACATGAGAAGTTTGGTGGTGGGTTGGTCTTTTCCCATGTAATGATGTTTAAAACCTTGAAATCTAGTTCGGTTAATAGTTGCCCAATGTTGAAAATATTATGTGCTGTGCCGCTAATCCAAATAGTGCCATTATCTTTTAATTTATTTCGAGCAAGTTTTAACCATCTTCGGTTAAACTTGTTCATTTCTTTCGCACCTAACGATTTGTCCCATTTTCCTTTGTTTACACTAACTATTTTTCCATTCTTTATTGTTAAACCATCATTAGATAAAAAATAAGGTGGATCTGCAAAAATCATATCAAATTCAAACTTGAATTTTGGAAGAATTTTTAAAGAGTCATTCTTTAGTATAGTAAAAGCATGGTCATTAGATTTAAAATACGAACGAATCACTTATCAAGGCTTTAACTTATAATGTTTTTGAGTCAAAGCTGTAGGTAAGTCGAGTAAAATTCTTAAGCCAATATTAAAGTTGGCTTTCATTTTTTCTTCAATTGATATTGCTTCTTTGCGAGACTTAGGCTTATGACTAACTGCATTGCGATCCTTACAAAACGATTTACACATCCCCAGAACACCAACATCAACAATACTTTCTTTAATTAGTTCCCCAATTAGTTTGCTTTGAGCTATGTATGTTGGCGGATTAAAGCCACTAAAGGTAAACTTATCTTTTTTCTTAGCCTCACAGGCTAAATTTAATACGATATTTTCTATAGATTGCCCTAGCTTTTGAAGTCCAACCTCAGGCTTCCCATCAATCATATAGGCTTCATATGCCTCTTCAATTAGAGGGCGAATTTTTTGTTTATAATCACTTAGTCTAATTGGTGATAAATGTAAGGGTATTGAGACACCTAAATTTTCAATTGCGGCGAAACCACCAGAATCAAATGATATTAGACCTATACCATACTCTTTGGCTTTCTTTTTCTCCGCTTCATATTTTTTGATGTCAGTCTGTCGCTCAAGAGGGTAAGCAATAATAACTTTTACAGCTATACCTTTTACAGAAACATCAGAATAGAAATCACGAATTGAATCTGGAAAAGGACTTGAGGCAACATCACAAACAACTATATGAGTTTTAGTTTTCCAATGAATTGTTGGACAGTAATTTATGTTGGGATCAAATGGCTCCTCTATTTTAGGTTTTTTACAACCAAGCCTTTGTTGAATTTTTTTTATTGATGCCTCTGCAACTTCCGCCAAATCGGGTTCTAATAACAAATATGTATTCATATCTGTTATTGTAAAAGGTCATTAATACGATTTCGGATTTTAAGAAGAGCATCTTTCAGTAGAGGGTCTTGAATTTGTTCTGCTGACAAGGCATCAAGTTTCGCAAAGAACAAGTTTATATTATTTGAAATAAGCCTGTCTTCATAGTGAGATTGAACGGTCTCATTGTAAACTTCAATAATACCAACACTATTATCAGTAAATATTGTGTTCAATTCCTTTTCTATTAATTCAGGGCTATAAGCTTCGCCATCAATGGCAGTTGCAATCTTGGTCAATTTTCTGAAGTCAGTAACACTTTTAATATCTTTCCGTATGTACTTTTCAATCAAAATATCTCGGACTTTATCAATATTATCTTCTGATAATATTTGAGGGAACCTTTTCGTAACACTTCTTAATGACTGCTCCATCTCAAGGAAGAAATCTTCAGAGTAAAGCTGGTCTTTTTTTGGTTTTTGCAACTCTTCCTTGATTAGATTCTTAAACCTCATTGGTAATGCAATAATTAGTTTACAACGTCGGATAACTCCAGAGGTCATTCCTGTTTCAGCACTTATTTCTCGTTCAAGAGGTTCCGAACCTTTCTTGGTTCTTATTAGATCAATTACACGCTCAATCTTATTGGCAATAGTAAAAATATCCCATTGTTCTCTGAGCCCATGAATATTAAACATGAGTAATAAGTTTTCTAATTCAGAAGGCTTTTCTTGTATAATAGCGGGAATGGAAGGGTAGTTTAACTTTAAGAAGGTTCTCCAGCGTCTTTCACCATCAATAATAATGAATTTATTATCATCATCACGATAAACTGAAATCGGAACCTGTAACCCTATTTTTTTTATTGAGACTAATAGCTGCTCCAACTCTTCTTGTCTAAAAAATATTCTTGGGTTTTCAGGATTTCTATCCAAGGATTTAATTGGAATATTTTTTAGCTCTGCTTTATATGACATAATTAGTCCCTCAAAACTTTAAGGATAATTTCATTTCTTAGCATTTCCAAGTTTAATAAGTACTTAGCCGTATCAAAATATTCGCGAAGTGGCTGCAATGTTTTAACCCAGCCAGCACCATCTGTAACCCAAACAAATTCAATACCTTGGTTGTTCCAATGCTCATTCATTTTTATGTATTCTGTAGCTGTTGATTTAAGCTTAGAACCACCACCATTATAGAAGTTCACTTCAAAGAAGAACAACTTACCTTGTTTATTTACAACGAAGTCCATTCTTCTTGAGGATTTCAGTATTTCTTCATCTATGGCTATATCAATATCCCAAGCATCTTTGATGGTTTTTGCATTTGCTTCTTTGAGGTAAGGAAGACTCAGCTCAGTGCAGGCTTCTTGAATATATCGTTCCACCAAATTTTCCATTTGGTGCCCGCTTCTATTTTTACGACCATTGCTGTCTAGCCCTACTTCCACACCTGTTGCAAAATCAACAAGGTTTTTCACTTTTTTGTCTTGGACAAGCTTGCCTAAGCCTGAATTTATAAAGAAAGTTGCAATACTTTGCGCTTCTTCTTGGTTTGGTTCTTTAATAGAGAGGTCAAAGTTATCATATTGGTAATTCACGGGGTCAATTAAAATGTTAAACTCTTGCGCTTTTTTTGTTTTAAAACGAATGGCTAGCAAGAGAGGGATTGCGTTAACAACTTTAGGGTATTCTAAAATTAAGCTTGTGAGTTCAGTGAAAATATCATCTTTGCCAATCAATACATTCAATAAGTTCAACTCTTTTTCATATGGGAGAACCCCACGGTAAACTTTGTCCCAATTCACATAATAATCCCATTGGGTGATGCCTTTAAGCTTTAAAGTGTTTTGAAAGTATTCAAAGAGTTCATCATCTGATTTAAGATTTAGCCACTCCGTTAACTTCTTCATCTTAAGCGACACTCGCTTGATTCGTAATAAGAAGCTCATGGATACTGCCACGCTTTGCCGAGTTCGAGTTGATAGATCGTTTCGCCAAAACTCGGTTAATTTTATAACCTGAATATAAATCATCAAAGAACATGTTTTTTTCTTCCATCTGGCTTACATCAGAATTGCTTAAAATCCAAGCATGACCATGGTTATTCAAGGTGTTACAGAAGTCTCTTAGGCGGACTTGCTCGCGGTCGTTAAATTCATCTTTAGCGTAAGCATTGAAGCTAGATGATTCGCTAAGGGGTTTGTATGGCGGATCGAGATAAAACATGGTGTTTTCTTCGGCATATTTAACCGTTTCTTCAAAGTCACCATGAAGAATAGTTACCCTTTGTAGTGCTTCGCTCACTTTTTTCAGGTTTTCCGCATCGCAAATCCTAGGTGCTTTATAGCTGCCGATAGGCACATTAAACCCGCCACTTCTGTTTACGCGATATAAACCATTAAAACATGTTCTGTTTAAGAAAATAAACAAGGCTGCTTGGGTAAGATTGTTTTCTTTTTTTGTGTTAAACGCTGCGCGCTTAGCATAGTAGTATTCTTTTTTTACATCTATATTTTCAGCTAACTGATGATATTCTTTTTCCCATACTGCCAATTGCTTGATGAGGGCATCCACATTACTGCGGATGGTATTGTAGGTATTGATAAGATCGGCGTTGATATCATTGATGACACATTTTTTCACATTAGGGAAGTTGTTGAGCACCCAAAAAAGGACAGCACCACTACCTACAAACGGCTCAATAAAAGTGAACTTATCATGCTTTTGGAAAGGGAAGCGGGACTGAATATCGCTAAGAAGTTGTGTTTTACCACCTGCCCACTTCAAAAAAGGTTTAACTTGTTTTGACATGAAACTCCCCTCATAAACAACGCGATCAACACTAGGGTTTGAGCTGTTGTTTTGCCAGTAAAAAATCTTACATTGTGGGCTTTCCTTGTATATCTCTAATCCGACCCTATCCTGCGTTTCCCCTCAAAATCATTATGTGTGCGATGTAGTGATTAAATTTATGTGTTTCACGGTTATAAACAATGATTTCTACAACTGGTATTACAATGCAATTCGGGCAGAAGCCCTTGTTTGAAAATGTTACGGTCAAATTTAGTGACAATAACCGTTATGGCTTGATTGGTGCCAATGGCTGCGGTAAGTCTACATTTATGAAGATTTTGGGTGGTGATTTGGTGCCTACGGCGGGTTCTGTGCAGATTGGGGAACATCAGCGCATTGGTAAATTGCGCCAAGATCACTTTGCTTTTGAAGAACATACTGTGCTTGATACCGTGATGATGGGTTATGAAGAGCTGTGGAAAATCAAAGAAGAAAAAGATGCGATTTATGCGCTGCCTGAAATGAGCGAAGAAGATGGGATGCGCGCGGGTGATTTGGAAGCTGCGTTTGCCGAGCTTGATGGCTATAGCGCGGATGCCAATGCGGCTGATTTGTTGTTGAGTATGAATGTGCCGATTGAATTGCATGATGAGAAAATGAAGTCTATTGCGCCGGGGTTGAAGTTGCGCGTACTTTTAGCCCAAGCCTTGTTTGGTGACCCTGAAATTATTCTGCTTGATGAACCGACCAACAACTTGGATATTAATGCCATTCGCTGGTTGGAAACGGTGATTTTATCGCGCAATGCAACCATGATTATTATTTCGCATGATAGACACTTTTTAAACAGTGTATGCACGCATATGGCGGATGTGGATTATGGTGAGATTCGTTTGTATCCGGGTAATTATGACGATTACATGGAAGCCGCAGCTTTGGTGCAAGAGAAACTATTGCAAAGCAATGCCAAAAAAGCAGATGAAATTGCAGAGCTGCAAGCTTTTGTGCGCCGTTTTTCTGCCAATGCATCCAAAGCAACCCAAGCACAATCTAGGGCTAAAAAATTGGACAAAATTAAGCTGGATGAAGTCAAAGTATCCAGTCGTGTGATGCCGTTTATGCGTTTTACGCAAGATAAGAAGCTGTTTAAAATTGCTTTAGAGCTCAAAGGTGTGAGCAAAAGCTTTGATGACCAGCAGGTGATTAAGAAATTTGATTTGATGGTGCCTGTTGGGGAGCGGGTGGCAGTGATTGGTGCCAATGGTATTGGTAAAACAACATTATTGCGTTGCCTTGCGGGTGATTTAACTGTGGATACTGGTGAGGTCAAATGGTCTGAAAATGCCAATATTGGTTATTATGCCCAAGACCATACCCATGACTTTAAAGACAATGAAACCGTGTTTGATTGGATGGCACAGTGGAAAAAAGATGAACATGGTGAGCAAGAAATCCGTGGAAACCTTGGACGCATGTTGTTTTCCAAGCAAGATATTGAAAAACGTGTTCAACAATTGTCCGGTGGTGAAAAAGGGCGGATGTTATTTGGTAAATTCATGTTCCAAAACCCCAATGTATTGTTGCTTGATGAGCCCACCAACCACATGGATATGGAATTTATTGAGTCGCTAAACTCAGCTTTGGAGCGTTACGAAGGTACGTTGATTTTTGTGTCTCATGATAGGGAATTTGTATCATCATTGGCGACACGCATTATTGAAATTACTGAAAATGGTATTACCGATTATCATGGTACATATGAAGAATACCTTAAGTCTCAAGGTGTAGTGTAACCACAGTTAATTTTGTTTGTTACGCAGTGCCTTGGCAATCGCCTCGCTTAAGGCATTGATGTGATAAGGTTTACTTAATATAATTTCATTCTTAGCAAGGATATTTTGGGTCAAGGTGCTGTCGGGGTCATAACCTGAAGAAAAGATAATCTTGCTATTGGCTTGAATGTTTCGAATACGCTCGGCTGCTTCAATACCACCAAGGCGGGGCATCACAATATCGGTAATCACCAAGGCAATGTCGTGTTGATTGGCTGTGAATATATCAACAGCTTCTAAACCATCTGATGCTTGTAATACGCGATAACCCAGCGATTGTAATACATCGGTGCCCATTTCAAGCATCATAGCTTCATCATCAACCAATAAAATAAGTTCACCATGACCTTTGGTAGTGAGTTTGTCGCTGTTCTCAGTTTTTGGCAGAGCTGTTTTGTTTTGTAATAAAGGAATGTAGACATGGAAAGTTGTGCCCTGATTTTCATGGCTAGCCACTTCAACAAAACCTTGGTGGCGTTTAACAGCACCAAAGACCATGGATAAACCCAAACCTGTACCTCTGCCGACATCTTTGGTGGTGAAAAAGGGTTCAAAGAGGTGTTCCAAGTGTTCATCGGGTATGCCACAGCCATTATCTTGTATACTTAACAAAGCATAGTGACCAGTCTTGAAATAAGGTCGCTGTTGCACAAAATCTTCATCAACATCATAAGTACCTAGTGTGACATTAATGCATGGTTGGCTGCTGTTTTCCACGGCATCACGGGCATTATTGACAAGGTTCAGTAATACTTGGTGAATTTGAGTGGTATCGCCATGAATAAAGGTCGTATTTTGTTCTATATCAAGATTAAGTTCGATATTTTTAGGTATGGAGGTGCGAATTAAACCAAATACTTCAGTGACCAACTGGTTAAGATTAAGGTCTGTCATGCTAACTGTGTCTTTGCGGGCAAAAGTTAACATTTGCTGGATTAAACTGGTGGCGCGGTCGGATAACTGTTCGATACGCGTTAATTTTTGCATGGCATCGCTATCTTGAGCATAACGCATTTGTAATAAATATAAATTGCCTGTGATGCCAGCCAAAATATTATTGAAATCATGGGCAATACCACCCACAAGTGTACCAACAGCCTCCATTTTTTGTGCTTGTGAAAACTTGGCTTCAAGTAATTTGTGCTCAGTCAGGTCGCGTTGAATAGCAACGAGGAAAATGGCTTCACCATGTTGATCAAAAATAGGGGAAACTGTTCGTTCAACTTCAAGGAAAGTACCATCTTTGCGTTTGATAATGATTTCACCCTGCCAATGTTGCCCAGCATGATCTTGGGCTTCTAGTTTTTCATAAAAACTTGGTGGATGCTGGTCGCTGCGTAGTATTTTGATATACTGACCGACAGCTTCTTGCGCTGAATACCCCGTCATCTTTTCAAAAGCGGGGTTCACATACTCCAATTTCGCTTCTAAATCACAGATCATGATGGCATCTTGGGTATGCTCAAAGGCACCATAAAGCTTTTGTAACAGGTCTTCATGTTGCTGGCGCTCCATGACTATGCCGGCAAGCCTTGCGCCTGATTCTAAGTCTGCCAGTTCAAGTTCATTGGGTAGCGCGGGGTGATTATAATACATGCCAAATGCACCCAACACCTTCCCTTTGTTGTTTTTGATTGGCTCAGACCAACAGCAGCGCATACCGTGGGGCAGAGCAACATCCTTGAGGTTTTCCCATTTAGGATCTGTGGCAATATCCTCCACGAGTACACGTTCCCCGGTATAGGTTGATGTGCCACATGAACCTATATTCGGCCCATTTTTTAAGCCGTTGATGGCATCACAATAGGGCTTGGGTAAACTTGGTGCACCACCGTGAATGAGTGTATCTCCTTTTAGCTCTAATAATGAGCAGCGCATGCCAGGATGTCTGCTTTCATAAAGCAGGGCGACGGCATTATATACTTCAGTTGCGGGCACCCCCCTAGCAATCATCTCTAATATTTTGGATGTTTGATGCACCATATCTTGGGACGCCCGCATGAATTTTTCACGGGTCACGCTTTGCAAACGTAGGGTAATGTTTTGTAAATGTGTTTTATAAAGGTTGTTGGCGGTGATGGCTAAAAAGACCGTATAAAGAGAGCACATGAAAGCAGAGGAGAGTGATAACTTTGTATAATCAAGAAGTAAATTAATGGTAAGTGGTACCATGGTTAAGAAAAGAAAAATAAAAACAGGTGTACGTAATATGGAATGGGTAGTGGTAGCGCCTGCTGCCATACCTGCTAAAAGAATAATCGTAGCAGCTTGGTACTCAAAGTTGTTTTCGGGGAGCAAGAATATACCTGCAGCCCCCCAAGCAAGACCTGCACCTATAGTTAAGGAAGTATAAGACATTTCCCAAAATTTAATATCTTGAGCCGCAGGTTGTTTTTGTTTAAATGCGAAGTAAAAAACAATACGAGCTATACTAATGACAGCTATAAGGCTTAACCATAGTATAAGGGTGATATGTGTAATGTAAGACCATTGCATATAGGTTAGTACGCAAGCGGCTATAGTTGTGGCTATAGCAGCCTTGAAGGAGGAGTTGTAGAGTAAATATACTTGCTCTTTACGGATTTTAAGGGCTTGTGTGGTGTTAATAGTGTCCATAGGCCCTCCATTAGTTACTATCCCACCCTGTCGAATCGTAGCATTGCGCATAGAAAAAATCACTTGCCTTTATAATATGGGTTTAGGGTTTGCTAATTTATATAGCAAAAAGGAGCATGTATGAAAAGTGCAATGGCAAAACATATATTGGTCAAAAACAAAGCTGAAGCAGATTCTATTAAGATTAAGTTGAATAAAGGCGAAGACTTTGCCAAGTTAGCACGAAAATTTTCTATTTGCCCTACTGCCAAGCGAGGTGGAGATTTGGGCGAAGTATTTCAAGGGCAGCTGGTGAAAGCTGTAGAGCAAGTTGTCTTTAAAAAGCCTTTATCACAAGTGCATGGCCCTATTAAATCCAAGTTTGGCTACCACCTTATTGTCGTATATTTCAGGAACTAACTGTTACGTTTAAGGTTGACTTTTCCACGATTTTGCGTATGATAAAACTTGGCGATAGGTTTTGCGGCCTACCCACTTGAGTCGATAAGCTCTGTAGGGGTTTGATGTTACTTTTGCTGTGTGAAGCCCACTGGTTGGGTTGCCTAATGCCTGAGTACGATAACCCACTTAAGCGAAAAGGGTTCTGTGGGTAGGCCGTTTTATTGATACATCATAGCCATACGTTGCACTATTGCCTTTAGCCTTTTAGTTTGCGGGCATGTTAGTCACCGAAACAACCGAAAAAAAGTCCAAGCTTAAAAGTTTAGATACATTATTTATTAAAACTTATGGCTGCGCTATGAATGTTTATGATAGCTCCCGCATGAGTGATTTGATGCAATCAGCTTATGGTTTACGTATTGTTGATGAACCTGCTGATGCAGATGTGATTTTGATGAATACCTGTTCGATTCGCGAAAATGCTGAAAATAAAGTGTATTCAGAGCTGGGGCGTTACAAAAAGATTAAAGATAAACGCCCTGACTTGATTATTGGTGTAGGTGGCTGCGTAGGGCAGCAAGAAGGCGAGCGCATTCAACAACGTGCGCCATATGTGGATATTGTGTTTGGACCGCAGACTTACCATCGTTTACCTGAAATGGTGAAAGAGATTCGCCGGAATCGTGTGAATCTTACAGAAACAGACATGCCCGAAATTGAGAAATTTGACCATTTACCTAAACCCAAAGTGGAAGGTTTGACGGGTTATGTCACGATTATGGAGGGTTGTGATAAGTTTTGTACTTTCTGTATTGTGCCTTATACACGGGGTGCTGAAATTTCACGTCCGCCAGAAGATATTTTAAAAGAATGCCAACAACTGATTGATGCGGGGGCAAAAGACATTTCATTGCTAGGGCAAAATGTGAATGCTTACCACTGTGAAAATGAAGATGGTGAAACAGTAGGTTTTGCGGATTTATTGCATTTGGTGGGTGGTTTAGAAGGTATGGAGCGTTTGCGTTTTTCCACTTCTCACCCTATGGAAATGACCACTGAGCTTTGTGAAGCATTTGCTGAGATTCCAACCTTGATGCCATATTTACATTTACCTGTGCAGTCGGGTTCAGATGTTATTCTCAAAGCCATGCACCGTGGACATAAACGGGATGATTATTTTAAGGCGATTGATGAGTTGCGCTTGCATACACCTGATATTGCTTTGTCTTCAGATTTTATCGTGGGTTTCCCTGGTGAAACAGAAGAAGACTTTGAGATGACTTTAGACTTGGTTCGTAAAGTAGGTTACGACTCTGCTTTTTCCTTCAAGTATTCACCGCGACCAGGTACACCCGCAGCCAAAGCGGAAGATGATGTGCCGGAGCATGTAAAAGATGAGCGTTTGCAACGTTTATTGGCTTTGTTGCGCGAGCAATCACGAGAGCGCATGGAAAAACAAGTGGGTAAAACCAGCCAAGTATTGGTGGAAAGCAAAGGTAAAAATGAAGGTGACCTGCAAGGGCGCACACCTGATTTCCGAATTGTACATTTTAAAGGTAATCCACGTTTGATTGGACAAACCATGCCAGTAAAAATTACAGCTGCCTATAATATGTCGTTAAGGGGCGAGTTGCTCATTGAAGATTAAAGAGCCTGTTTTATTTGAGTGTAGTGAGCTTGATGCTGCAACATTGGCGCTGTTTTGTGGTACGAATAATCAGCATATCAAAAAAATTGAAGATACATTTCATGTCAGTTTGCGCGGTCAAATGGGTAAATGGTTTATCTTGGGTGAGCAGGCTGAAGATGCCGTATTGGCACTTGAAGCTTTGAAACAACAAGTCAGTCAGGGCAAGATAGAAAAACAAGGCGTGGAAGATATGTTGCGCGAATTTCGGAGCGGTGCTGTGTCAAAAGAAAGTTATGATGAAAAGGTGAATGCTATTGTATTGGCAGCAGGGCGCAGGAATATTCAAGGTAAAACACCGAATCAGCGTAAATATTTACAAACCATTGCCGATAAAACTTTAAGTATTGGTGTAGGGCCTGCTGGCTGTGGGAAGACATATTTGGCAGTGGCACATGCCGTTGTTGCTTTGCAAACCCATCAAGTTGAGAAGATTATTTTAACACGACCCGCTGTAGAAGCCGGTGAAAACCTTGGTTTTTTGCCAGGTGATTTACAGCAAAAGGTTGATCCTTATTTGCGCCCTCTTTTTGATGCCCTTTCGGATATGATTGGCACAGAGAAAATGGCAGCTTTGATGGAGCAAGGGGTGATTGAAATTGCACCTTTAGCCTATATGCGTGGGCGTACACTCAATGATGCCTTTGTCATTTTGGATGAAGCGCAAAATACAACCAAAGCACAAATGAAAATGTTTTTAACGCGTCTGGGTTTTGGCTCAAAAATGGTGGTTACGGGTGATGTAACACAGGTGGATTTACCACGCGAGCAAGACAGTGGTTTATTGCAAGTATTGACGGTGTTGGCTGGTGTGAAAGATATTGGTATTTGTCGTATGAGTGCCGAAGATGTGGTTCGGCATAGGTTGGTTGAAAGCATTGTACATGCTTATGATAAATATGATTGATATTATTGTAGATGATGATGTGAATTTACTGGTTTCACAGCAAAATATTGAAAGCGCAGTGAAAGTAAGTTGTTTAGAAGCTAGAAACATCAGACAACCATCCGTTTGTATTCGTTTTTCCAGTGATGAAGTGGTACAGCAACTGAATGCACAATGGCGCGAAAAAGATAAAGTCACTGATGTGTTATCCTTTCCCATGCAAGATGGGGCTAGTTTTGATGCTGATGAATCGCTTGGTGATATTATTTTAGCTGTACCTTTTGTACAATCAGAAGCGATGCGTCTAAACTTATCTGTAGAGGCACATAGTATGCATTTGATAGCACATGCAATATTGCATTTGTTGGGGTATGACCATATTGCCGATGATGAAGCGCAAGTGATGCAGCGGTTAGAGAATCAAGTGATGTTAAAGCTCGGATTACACCAGCCATACCCTGAATACTCCGATGAGGTGAATTGATGAGCCAATGGCGCTGTAAATTACGCAAAAAATTGCTGGATTGGCTGCGACCTGGTGAAACAGAGGAAGAGTTGTTAAATATTGTGCAACGTGCTGAGTTTATTCGTTCGGATGAGCAAAGACGTATGCTGATTCAAGCTGTAGAGTTTCATGATACACGGGTGCGTGAAATCATGACACCGCGTTCAAATCTCCACACCATAGACTTATCCATTTCAGCCGCTGATTTAGAAGAAGAAATGATGAATGCCAAAGTTACTCGGTTGCCCGTGACGGATGGTGATTTGGATAAGGTTGTTGGTGTTGTTTATCTTTGGGATTTGTTTGCGGCGCGTATCAAAAACCAAACGATTGTTTTGTCGGATATGTTGCGTCCATGCCCTAAAATATCTGAGCTGCAACGGGTTGCAGGATTATTGTCAGAAATGCGCGAAGGCAGCCATATTGCCATTGTACAAGATGAGTTTGGCGGCACGGCGGGTTTGGTAACATTGTCTGATTTACTGGAAGAAATTGTAGGCTCGATTGATGAAGATACCCAAGAGGATGATGCAGGTATTACTCGGCTTGAGAATGGTGATATTGAAGTATTGGCGCGTGTACACATTGAAGAGCTTGGCGAGGCTTTGAACATGGAATTTGCTGAGGGTGATTACGATACCGTGGCAGGTTTAATTACCAGTGAACTTGGGCGTATCCCTGTGAGTCGAGAGCGGGTGCAGATTGCAGGGCTTCATATGTTGATTGTTGAGGCAGACCCAAGGCGAGTGATACGGGTTCGTATTCGTCCACAAACGCAAGATTGATGGATGGTTTAGAAGTCGTTGCTACGATTATGGCAGCTTGGCTGTTATTGGTAGCCGTTGGGTATTGGGCACACCGACAAGCGTTGGGATTAACCAAAGACATGCTCATTGCTTCGGTTCGCGCACCACTCCAGTTGTTATTGTTGGCGTTTGTGTTGCATTGGTTGTTTGATATTCAATCGTATTGGGCACAAGCGGGTATTATTTTAGGCTTTTGTATTCTCGCTGGTTATACTTCCGCGGGCTACCATTATCGCTTTGGACATGCTTGGTTATCGTCGAGTTTTGGGCTTGCTGTAGCTTGTTTGGTGACATTACCTTGGCTTATTTTTGTACAAGCCTTTGAAGATAATGCGCGCACACTTATTCCTTTGGGCAGTATGGTTGCAGCCAATGGTATGAACGCTATCTCGATTATGTTTGAACGTGTAAAACCTGTTGAGGGTGTAGCGGTAACCACAGTCAAAGAAGGGTTGAGAACAGCGATGATTTCACCGATTAATACGCTTAAAGTAGTGGGTTTGGTACATATGCCGGGAATTTTTGTTGGCATGATTTTAGCAGGGAGCACAGTGTTTGCGGCTGCATCAGCGCAATTGGTGGTATTGTATATGATTGTTGCTTCCAGCTTTACGGCCTGTGTGGTCAGCTTTTTAATGATGCAACATTTGCATAAAGGGGTTGTAGAAGTAAAAAATGAACAATAAAATTGCAGTATTGGCATCAGGCAAAGGAAGTAATTTAAAAGCAATCTTAGAAGCTGTTGCGCGTGGCGACTGTTGCGCAAAAGTTGAAGTGGTGATTTGTAATAAAGCGGATGCGGGTGCTTTGCAAATTGCTAAAAAGGCTGGGGTGCCCCATGTTTATTTTATTAATCCAAAAGATTATGTAGGACGAGAAGCATTTGATGCAGCGTGTAGCCAAGTGATTCAAGATGCTGATTGTAAGTTGATTGTACTGGCAGGTTATATGCGCATTTTATCTGAAAGTTTTATTCAGACCTTTCCACAGCACATTATTAATATTCATCCTTCGCTGCTTCCGTCTTTCATTGGGGCGGATGCTGTAGGTGATGCACTGCGGTATGGGGTAAAGGTTTCAGGCTGTACGGTGCATATTGTCACAAAAGAACTAGACAGTGGGCCTATACTTGCTCAATCTTGTGTGCCTGTGTTAATTGAAGACGACCATGCTTCATTGCATGCTCGGATTCAAGAAAAAGAATATGAGATTTATCCTGATGTGATTGATAAACTTATAAAAGATAGTTGAGGGGAGAGAAAATGTTAAAATATGTATTGGGTTTGTTGTTGCTATTACCACATTTAGCGACAGCAGGTGAAGCCCGCAACGTCAATTTTGCGGCATTTCAGAAGGTGGATAAAGACTTTGAGTTTGAAGCGGTTGTAGAAGGTAAATTTAGTGATTTTATTACAGCAATGCGTGGCTCACAAATTCTTGCCTTAGCGCACACGGCAGGTGCTATTGATGGTGATGTGATTACTTTGCAGACCAGCGTATTGCGTGATGAATCAGGTAACCTTGGAGACTTTGGTATTGATTGCCAATTGAGTTTTAAAGATGAAAGTGTAGGCACTGACCCGTCATACTTACTGGGTGGTCTTTGTAAAATTATTCAAGTAGGGCGCGGTAAGAATGTTCGTGAAACATTATTCATTCCACATACAAATATCCCAGATACTTCACAAGGTTTTGATGGATGGTTTATGTTGGATGAAGATGAAAAAACAGGTATTGCATTTTATGCAAATGTAAGTGTATCTGATTAGTTATTACTGATTATTTGATTCAGGTTATCATTTAACGCATAGTGCTATGTTTATGGGAGGTTTTTGATGTTTAAATATCTATTGGTTTTCATTCTGTTTATTCCAACTTTAAGCTTAGCCGGTGAGGTTAGAAGCGTGAATTTTGCGGCATTTCAGAAGGTGGATAAAGGTTTTGAATTTTCACCGATTGTAGAAGGAACGTTTAGTGATTTTATTTCGGCGATGGAGGGTTCACAAATTCTTGCCTTAGCACACACTGCAGGTGCTATTGATGGTGATGTGATTACTCTGCAGACCAGCGTATTGCGTGATGAGTCAGGCAGCCTTGGTGATTTTGGTGTGGATTGTCAGCTGAGTTATAAAGATGAAAGTACCAAAGAAGATACCTCGTTTTTATTGGGTGGTCTTTGTAAAATTATTAAAGTAGGGCGTGGTGAAAACTTGCGCAAAACATTGTTTATTCCACATACGAATATTCCAGATACTTCACAAGGTTTTGATGGATGGTTTATGTTGGATGAAGATGAAAATACTGGTATTGCTTTTTATGCCAATGTGAGTGTTGAAGACTAATACACCCACTGTTGTGGTTGTGGTTGATTTAAAGATCTAAGCCAAAGCTTAGGTCTTTTTTTATGTGTTTATTTGCCGATACAAAATTCAGAAAAAACTTTGTCGAGAATAAACTCTACATCACCAATACCAAGAATTTCACCAAGCGTAGACCATGCCCTGCGCCATTCCATGGCTGTTAAGTCAATCATTTCTTCTCGCCCTAACATGTCTAAACCCGCAACAATATGGGCGAGTGATACTTCAAGCGCTGCGCGATGTCTGGAGGAGGTCACTAAGGCGGACTCATCTGTCAAATCAGTGTCTCCCAATTGGGTTGCCATGACTTCAATCAGTGTTTCTAAACCTTGGTTTTGTTTGATGGAGATGGGTAAGAAGTCTTTGGCATCTAAGGTTTTGGTTTTATCGACCTTATTCATGACTTTGAGGTGAATATGAAGGTTTTCAAAATGTGTTTCGGGTGTCCAAGTTTCAGGTCGAGAAGCGTCAGCAATAAAAATAACCAAGTCTGCTGTTTCGGCAGTTTGTTTGGCGCGTCTTACCCCTTCTTGTTCAACAATATCATCAGTTTGCCGCAAACCTGCGGTATCGGTCAGGCGGATAGGGATACCATGCACTTCAAAATCAACTTCTAGGGTATCACGGGTAGTACCTGCAATATCTGTGACAATGGCTCGGTCACGCCCCGACAATGCATTTAATAAACTGGATTTACCAACATTGGGTTCACCAATAATGGCAACGGTTGCCCCTTCAAATAAACGTTCGCCAAGTTTACTGTTTAACTGTTGCTGAATAGGCGTTATGAGTTCGGATTCAACACGTTGGCGAAGTTGCCCATAAAAAAGTTCTGGTACTTCATCTTCTGGGAAATCTAAACATGCTTCTACATGTGCCACCACAGAAGTTAAATCATCCATATACTGGGATATACGGCGACCAAATGTGCCATCCAATTGTTTTTGGGCTTGTTTGGCAGCTCTTAGGGTGGCTGCATCAATACATGCCACCACAGCTTCAGCTTGGGATAAATCAATCTTGCCATGTTCAACTGCGCGGCGGGTAAATTCACCAGGCTCAGCAGCACGACAGCCAAGCATTAAGGTGCGTTCGAATAAGGCTTTCAGCAGCATAGGGCTACCATGAGCTTGTAGTTCTACAGTATCTTCACCTGTATAAGCGTTCGAGCCTGCAAAATAAATGGTTAAGCCATGATCAATGGTTTCACCTTGATCATCGTACCAGTGGTGAAAGTGGGCAAAGCGAGGTGTGAAGGGTTTATCACGTTGGCATAGCTTTAAAGCGATGCTAGCAGCCTGTGGCCCCGATAAACGGATGATACCAATGCCACCCCGACCATGTGGGGTAGCAATCGCAGAAATAGTATCATTCATCGTAACGCGCTATTCATTTGCTGTGTTAGCAAACTTCTCTCCTTTGCCTTGATCATGATGTCATTGGGAGCAATAGCTATGAAGCTCGGAACTTAGTCAACATTCATGCTCCGCATAACCAAACGTTGCTGAATGATGGAAAGAATATTATTCACAACCCAATACAAGACCAAACCTGCAGGGAAGAACAAGAACATCGCCGTCATAAACAAGGGTAAGAATTTCATTACCTTAGCTTGGATTGGGTCAGTTGGTGCAGGGTTAAGCTGCATTTGGATAAACATCGATATACCCATTAACACAGGTAATACGAAATAAGGGTCTTGTACGGATAAATCATGTATCCAACCGTAGAAAGGCGCTTGGCGCAATTCGATAGAAATAAGGAGTACTTTATAAAGCGCAAAGAATATAGGCATTTGTGCTAAGATAGGTAGGCAGCCACCCAGTGGGTTTACTTTGTTTTTCTTATACAGTGCCATTACTTCTTGGCCCATTTTTTGTCTATCATCACCGTAGCGGTCTTTGAGCCTTGCCATTTCAGGCTGAAGTTTGCGCATATTCGCCATAGAGCGATAACCACTTTGTGTTGGGATAAATAATATCGCTTTTAGGGCAAGCACCATCAAGATGATAATCAAACCATAGTTAGGGATATATTGGTGCAACCAAAGCATGACTTCGTGTAATGGTTTGGCGATAACCGTTAACCATCCGAAATCAACCGCTCGATCAAGACCTACACCAAGTTTTTCTAACTCGGGCACAGATTTAGGGCCAACAAAGATATTATTTTCAAATACCATGTCACCATTATCCACGACACCATCATGGATAAGCCCAGCTTGATATGCTCTGCCATCACCTTTAAAATAATAACGGTAGTGTTCTTCTTGGTCTGCAGCATAAATTGTGTTCATGAAATAGCGGGTCATCATGCCAGTCCAACCGCCAACGGATGCAAATTTTTTCTCACCCGTTTCATCCAACTCGTCATAAGTCACTTCAACTAAATCACCGTTAAACAACCCAATCGGACCATCATGTTCATTGTAATTTTTTGTTGCAGCTTCAATTGGATTTTTCTCAACGACTTGTAGGTATAATTTAAGCCCAGCACCGCCTTTGATACGGTCTTCTGTTTTAAGAACATACGAACCTTGTTCTAAAGTGTAAGTACGTTGCCAGATGTAACCATCGCTCAATTTACCTTCAAATTGAGCCACTGTTGTACCATTGTTATCTTGAAGTGAAACAAGTTTGAAGGGTTCAACGAGTTTTTGCGTAAGTACGCCGCTGTTGATATAAGCTTGATGAAATTCATTTTGCAAAAGAAGTTTGATTTTTTCTGGGTTGTCGAGTGCTTGTTGGTATTGAAGCAGTGTGGCTTCAGTTAACCAACCGCGGGCATTGATTTTCAAGGATAACACATCATTGCCAAATTCAGAAATAATGTTGGTTGCTAAAACCTCTTTGCTTGTTGCAGGTTTGGTGACGGTTGCTTGTGTAGCATTGTTTGGTGCTTGGGCTGTAGCGGTAAGTGGCGCTATGGTGTGTTCAGCATCGATTGGGCTTGGAACATCCTGTTGTGTCACAGGTTTTATAACTTCTTGTTGCGGAAACATCCAGCCCCAAGCCATGAGAACAAACATGGAAAGTGCAAAAGCTAAAATCAGGTTTTTGTTGTCCATTCGATAAATCCTATATGTTTAAATGTGTTAAAAAAGGTTGCTGCCTACGGCAGCGGGTCGTAACCATGACATGATGAGAACGGATGGCAACGTAGAATACGTTTGAGCGCCAA
Organism: Ghiorsea bivora; assembly: GCF_000744415.1. Lineage (NCBI taxonomy): Bacteria > Pseudomonadati > Pseudomonadota > Candidatius Mariprofundia > Mariprofundales > Ghiorsea > Ghiorsea bivora. The sequence continues at coordinate 153,542 of NZ_JQLW01000005.1, read as the reverse complement.
CCAACCACCTTTGATGGCTCCGTATTTTTGCAGTGCTTCAAGTGCATACTCGGAACAAGTGGGCATAAAACGACAGCGCGAAGGCAACATGGGTGAAATAATATAGCGGTAGAACTGTACTATTTTGATTAAAATCCACTGCATATTAAATGCGACTAAGTAGCTTATCAAAGCAAGTATTCATGGTCTGTTCTGAGACCTGGTTGCTTTGTAATTGTGGTGTTGGTATGGCCAATATATCCATGTGTTTATTACGAATTGGGTGTTGGCGAAATGCACTTCTTAGACATCGTTTGAGCCGATTGCGTTGCACAGCGTTGCCATACTTTGTAGATACAGCAAGCCCCAAACGTGCATGATTACAAGCATTTGGGGCCACTATCAAATTCAATCCTAAAACTCTAAAACGTTTGCCTTGTTTCATTCGCGCAAAATCAGTTTTACTGATTAAACGGAATTCACGAGGGAAATCTGTTTTTATGCAGATAGACGTTTGCGGCCTTTAGCACGGCGACGGTTAAGTACAGCGCGACCACCACGAGTTGCCATGCGAGCACGGAATCCACATGTGCGAGCGCGACGAATACGACTTGGTTTGTATGTAAAACTCATTTGAAACTCCTACTAATCCGAAAAAAGGAAGCGCATCATAATCGGCGCATCTTTGGTGTCAATGATTCATAAGAACTTGTATCAGCGCCAGCCTTTCTTAGAGCTGCTTAAAAGATGCCATTCAGGAGTATCAACATCTGAAGATGATGACTTCATGATATATTTTAGGCTACCCTTAGTCTCCTTTAAATGAAGATAGGGGTCAGATACTTTCTTGAGAACCTCTGTCAAGAAATGCATTTTACCCTGCATCAAGACCTGATTTTTGCAGGCGTACTTGATTGATTTGTTGTATGCGACCTCATAGCATTAACCACTGGAACGCAAGCTTCGTGATTACGAAGATGACCATTACCTGAACTAGCAATAAAGCCACGCCGATTAATTTGATTTTGTTAATTGCAGCTTCTGAATATGGATCTGACACCGTTTTTATAAGAACTTTTCCTACAGCTCGTTGTAGTAAATAAGCCGGCACACCGATTATAATTGCCGCAGCAAACATACCAACAACGAAAAAGCTTAATGCTCTTAGTGATATCAATGAACCAAAGCCAAGATTATCTATGAACAGATATAGGCCAGAAATTATAAAAATTATCGTAGCTAGTGAACCACTTGATGCTTTTTGCTCTTCGTATGCGTCAGATGATATTGTAACTCCCTATTGCATATAACGCCCTCATTAGGGGCTTTCAGAAGGGGCACGATTTTTACGAATGCCCAAAATTGTGAACCTTATGAAAGTCCCGCTGGATGAGTTTGTTAGGCATTTATTGTTTTAATTTCTCTAGCACAGCCCTCGCCACAGGATCTGATGAGGCCGGGTTTTGGCCGGTTATCAAGTTGCCGTCAGTAATGGCATATGGATGCCAGTCGTCGGCCTTTGAATAGCTTGCTCCTTTCGCTTTTAACTCATCTTCCAGCAGAAACGGCACAACCTCTGAAAGTTGAACAGCGTCTTCTTCAGTGTTGCTAAAACCAGTTACAGACTTGCCCTTTATTAAGGGGGAACCATCCGGGGTTTTGGTATGACGGAGTACCGCAGGTGCGTGACAAACTGCAGCAACCGGTTTCCCAGAGGTATACATTGTTTCAATTAAGGCTATAGAGTTACGATCTTCGGCCAAATCCCACAGTGGACCATGTCCACCAGCATAAAATACAGCATCGTAATCATCAGGTGAAATATCTGATAGTTTCAACGTATTTGCTAGCGCCGCTTGAGCGTCATCGTCCCCCTTGAAGCGTTCAGTTGCTTCTGTTTGGAAGTCTGGCTCGTCACTTTTGGGATCCAGAGGTGGTTGCCCTCCATTAGGAGAGACAAGTGTGATATCTGCATTTGCATCCTTGAATATGTAGTAAGGCGTAGCAAACTCCTCTAGCCAGAATCCAGTTTTCTGTCCTGTATTTCCAAGTTGATTATGTGATGTAAGTACAAGGAGTATTTTCATGTAGGTTCCCTTTTTGATTCCGTATTGCCTAACTATCCGAATAGGAGTAAGCATCATTCCTCATTATAAACTCTTATAGGTGGACAATGTTTCCACTATATTGCATATTAAAGATTGAAAGTGGAGCAGGAACTACAATGCCGACATACTCATCTAAGGTCAAGGTTAATCATCTTTTCGTTCTCAAGCTGTGCGTTTGATGGATCAGGTGAGTGAGGTCATGCCTATTATCATTATGGGAAGCGCACAGAAGAGGCATATTACTTATTGGATTAAAGACTTTATATTTTTCATCAAAAACGACATCCAAAAGATATGGGGAAGCCCGAGGTTGAATCTTATTTGAGTCATTTGGTGGTAGAGAAACATGTTGCTGTATCAACGCAAAATTAGGCGTTTAATGCACTGCTTTTTTTGTATGAAAATGTTCTTCATTTACCCTTTGCTGATGATATTACTGCGGTTCGCTCGAAAAGGTCACCGCGCTTGCTCGTTATGTTAAAAAGAAATAAGTTATCTTTTCGATGCCATGCAAGGGGGGAATGCTGTTGATGGCACGTCTGATGTATCGTGTGGGGTTGAGTCTGAATGAGCTGCTTCGTTTGCGGGTTCAGGATATTGGTTGTGACTACGGTTGTTTACCTGTCCACGCAGGCAAAGGAAATAAAGACCGTACAAGCTTGTTAATGAAGGCTTTGTATGACGACTTAAAAGCGCAGCTGCATGTTATTCGAACTTTATTTGATCGCATGGGATTGCCAATGTTTGGCTGCCTGATTTTTTGGCAAGAAAATATCCGAACGCGCCAAGAACGTGGGCATGGCAATTTATTTCCCCACCCAAAACGCTATCAAAAGACTCTGAGAATGGAGAGGTTCGTCGTCACCATGTGAATCAATCCAACTTACAAAAAGCAATAAAAAGCGCAAAAGAAAAAGCAGGCATCAACAAAAGGGTAACATCGCATACGCTGCGCCATTCCTTTGCCACGCACCTGTTGGAAGCTGGTACGAACATTCGGGTGGTGCAAAAGCTTCTTGGTCATGCGGATGTGAAAACGACAGAGACTTATACGTATGTGTTGCAGCAGAATTTAGGGGCTATGGTTAGCCCTTAGACATATTTTAGTTCGTCTGAATACCATTGTGTTTAAGCAGGGCATCCACCGTTGGGGCTTTGCCTCGGAAGCTTTGATAGCTTTGCATCATATCTCTGCTGCCGCCACGCGATAAGACTTCATCAAGGAATTGGCTTGCCACTTCAGTATTGATGATACTTTTGCCAAGCGATGCCTCTTCAAATGCAGCATACGCATCGGCAGACAATACTTCCGCCCATTTGTAGCTGAAATATCCTGCGGCATAACCACCTGCAAAGATATGCGAGAAGCTATTTTGGAATTTATTAAACGATGGCGGGGTAAGTACCGACACTTCTGCGCGGATTTCATCCAACTTGTCTTGCACCGTTTGTTCGCCCTCGGGGTCAAAATCAGTATGAAGCAATAAATCAAACAACGAAAACTCAATCTGACGCAGCATTTGCATGGCAGATTGGAAGTTTTTTGCGGCGGTCATTTTTTCAAACATGGCTTGAGGCAACGGTTCGCCCGTTTCATAATGTTTGGCGAATAAGTCGAGTACTTCGCGTTCCCAACAGAAATTTTCCATGAATTGGCTTGGTAATTCCACAGCATCCCAAGGCACACCATTGATGCCTGACACTTCGCGTACATCCACAGCCGTCATCATATGATGCAAACCATGCCCAAACTCGTGGAATAGGGTGATGACTTCATCGTGCGTCCATAATGCAGGTTTATTGCCGACGGGTGCATCGAAGTTGCACACCAAATAAGCCACAGGGTGTTGTAATGTGTTATCGGCAAAACGCCATGACACCAAAGCTTCATCCATCCATGCGCCACCGCGTTTACCTTTGCGGGCATAAGGATCGAGATAAAAACCTGCTTTTTTGTTGCCTTGTTTATCAAGCACATCGTAATAACACACATTTTCATGCCATACAGGTGAATCAGCTGGCACAATTTGAATGCCATATAACTTTTCAGCCAAGGTAAACATACCTTGTTTAACATATGATTCAGGAAACCACGGTTTTAATTCATCTTGGGATATGGCGTATTTTTCTTGGCGTAGCTTTTCAGAGGCGTAAGGAATATCCCATGCTTCAAGTTTTTGCATATTTAAGGTGTTTTCGGCAAAGTTTCGTAGTTCTTTTAGGTCTTTTTTTGCCATTTTCTTCGATTTATGTGCTAAATCGCGCAAAAACGAACTCACTTCATCCACGCTGGATGCCATTTTATCGGCAAGTGAGTAGTCGGCATAACTATCGAAACCTAGAAGCTGTGCCATTTCTTTGCGTAATTTTAAGGTTTCTTCAATGACTGGCGTATTATCTAACTCACCTTCACTGGCGCGGGTCACATAAGCTTTATACATGGTTTCTCTAATGTTTGAGTCGTCCAAGTATTGCATTAAAGGCAAATAAGATGGGATATCTAAGGTGAATAGATAACCTTGGTTACCATCATCTTGGGCACGTTGTGCAGCAGCATCTATGGCAGACTCAGGTAAACCTGCAAGCTTGTTTTTATCTTCAATGTGTAAGGTGAAAGCTTGGGTGGCATCGAGCACATGTTGTGAAAATAATGTGCCCAATTCAGCCAAACGCATTTTGATTTCAGCAAAACGTTTTTTGTCAGCGCCTTCCAGTGCAGAGCCTGCCAGTTTAAAATCGCGCAACGTATTGGTGATGGCTGTTTGTTGTGGCTCGCTCAAGTCTTTAAAACTGGCGCTTTGGCTTAAAGCTTGGATGGCTTTGAATAAATCTTGATGCCCTGCAATCCAAGTGCCCCATTGGGTCATGATTTGTACACCTTGTTCATACACCGGGCGAATGCTTTCGGTGTCGCACACTGAATGCAGGTGAGACACGGGGCTCCATAGCCTTGAAATGCTCTCGTCAATCTCTGCTAAGGGCAACATGAGGCTTTCCCAAGTGGGTGTGGATTGGGCTGCTAAAGTATCGATGCGTTGTTTAGCATCGGCAAGTGTTTGCTCAAGTGTTTGGATGTTATTTTTAGGGTCGAGTACGTCAAAAGGGGGGAGTTGGTTTGCAATGATATTCATGGTCATAAGTTTGCAGGTAAATGATGATGAAAACAAATAAAAAAGGCGACTTCATAAAGAAGTCGCCTTTGCTTTGTGTTGCTAAGGGTTGCGCGTTTGCTCGCTGTCACATCGAATGAAGTGGAGATGTCTCGGTTACGCTCGATATGACAAAGTAAGCAATCTACATCATGCCGCCCATTCCACCCATGCCGCCCATATCTGGTGCAGCAGGAGCTGCTGGCTCAGGGATATCTGCAACCATGGCTTCAGTTGTGATTAACAAACCAGCGATTGAAGCTGCATGTTGAAGTGCGGTACGGGTCACTTTGGTTGGGTCAATTACGCCCATTTTCACCAAATCGCCATACTCTTCAGTGCCAGCGTTATAACCGAAGTTTGCATCTTTAGATTTTGCGATTTCATTCACAACTACAGAAGCTTCGCCGCCACCGTTGCTTACGATTTGACGCAAAGGTGCTTCGATTGCAGTGCGAACAATATTGATGCCTGCATCTTGGTCGTGGTTTGCACCTTTAAGGTCAGCCAATGCTTTGCTCGCACGGATAAGTGCAACACCACCACCTGCAACAATACCTTCTTCAACTGCTGCACGTGTTGCATGCAATGCATCATCCACACGGTCTTTTTTCTCTTTCATCGCAACTTCAGTAGCCGCACCAACTTTAATTACTGCAACACCACCAGCCAATTTAGCTAGGCGCTCTTGTAGTTTTTCTTTGTCGTAATCTGAAGTGGATTCCTCAGCTTGTTTACGAATCAAAGCTACACGAGCAGCGATGGCATCTTTATCACCCGCACCATCAACAATAATGGTTGTGTCTTTGGTGATTTGGACAGTGCCCGCTTGACCCAAGTCTTCCAAGGTTACATTTTCCAATTTTAAGCCAAGGTCTTCAGAAATGACTTTACCATTGGTCAAAATAGCCATGTCTTCCATCATGGCTTTGCGACGGTCGCCAAAACCAGGTGCTTTCACGGCCGCAACATTCATCACGCCACGCATTTTGTTCACAACCAATGTTGCCAAGGCTTCGCCTTCAATGTCTTCAGCGATAATCATCAAAGGTTTACCAGAGCGAGCTACAGCTTCCAAGACTGGAAGTAGGTCGCGCATGTTTGAGATTTTTTTCTCGAAGAACAAAATGTATGCGTCTTTTAATTCCGCTTCCATGCGGTCTGCATTGGTCACGAAATAAGGTGACAAATAACCACGGTCGAATTGCATACCTTCAACCACGTCCAGTTCTGTTTCCAAGCCTTTGGCTTCTTCTACAGTAATTACGCCTTCTTTACCTACTTTTTCCATTGCATCAGCAATGATTTTACCAATTTCAGCATCACCGTTGGCAGAAATAGTGCCGACTTGTGCTACTTCTTCTTGGTTTTTCACGGGGTTGGATAGATTGGCAAGCTCTGCTGTTAAAGCTGCAACGGCTTGGTCGATACCGCGTTGCAAGTCCATTGGGTTCATGCCTGCTGCAACCGCTTTGTTGCCTTCTTTTGCAATGGCTTGTGCCAATACAGTTGCCGTTGTTGTGCCGTCACCTGCGATGTCCGCAGTTTTAGACGCAACTTCTTTGACCATCTGTGCGCCCATGTTTTCAAATTTATCTTCTAGCTCGATTTCTTTGGCTACAGATACGCCATCTTTGGTGATGGTTGGTGCGCCCCAAGATTTATCAAGCACAACATTACGACCTTTGGGGCCTAATGTTACTTTTACTGCGTTTGCTAATTTATCAACGCCTGCAAGCATTTTTGCGCGAGCTTCGTCTCCGAATTGAATTTCCTTAGCCATGTTTAAAACTCCTTAATTATAAAATTAGAATGATTGTGTGTTTAAGCGATAACGCCAAGAATGTCGTCTTCACGCATCAAGAGAAGTGTTTCACCATCAATCTTGATTTCCGTGCCAGCGTAAGTTGAGAAGATAACAGTATCGCCTTCTTTAACGTCCAATGCGCGAAGGTCGCCATTATCCAATAGTTTACCTTTACCAACAGCGATGATTTCGCCTTGTAATGGTTTTTCTTTTGCTGCGTCAGGAATAATGATGCCGCCTGCAGTTTTTTCTTCTTCAGCTAAGCGACGAACGATAACACGATCGTGTAATGGGCGAATGTTTGCCATTTTGTTTCTCCTTCTTATAAGAATCTAAAAGTATGCTCTATATAAGAACGCGGAATCAGGAATTCAACCCCTTGGTGATTTTTTTTATCCTAATCTGTTAAACTTTGAAGAAACGTAAGCGATTTGCGTTGGAGACAACGGTCACAGATGACATCGCCATAGCAGCTCCTGCAAGCATGGGGTTTAGCAAAATGCCCATAGGTATAAATAAAACACCTGCAGCAATAGGAATTGCTAAAGTGTTATAAATAAATGCACCAAGTAGATTCTGTTTGATATTGGTCAAGGTGGCTGATGAAATACGAATGGCATCGGGGATAGCGGTAAGGCTAGAGCGCATTAATACCACATCGGCACTTTCAATCGCAATATCAGAGCCATGGGCAATGGCAAAACCAACATCAGCGCGGGCTAAAGCTGCGGCATCGTTGATACCATCGCCTACCATAGCTACGGTTTCGCCTTGTTCTTGCAGTTTTGCAATCACATTGTCTTTGTCATCGGGTTTTACTTCGGCTGTTACATCATCAATACCGACTTCTTTTGCAACTGCCAAGGCGGTTTGTTGATGGTCACCCGTTAGCATTTGCACCTTTAAACCCAAATGATGCAAGGCTTGAATCGCTGCTTTAGCATCAGATTTGATAGGATCAGCAATAGCGATAATAGCTACGATTTGATGGTCTTTGGCTAGAAAAACGGGTGTTTTGGCTTGTTTTGCTAATTTTTCAGCATGGTTCTGCCAGTTTTCATCTATTTTTATGCTGTTTGCACGTAAGAATGCCTGATTTCCAATCAGGATGTTTGCGCCATCCACGTTTGCTGATACACCACCACCAAAGCTGGCTTCAAAGTTTTCAGCGTTGGCAATGCTTAATCCTTTATGTTCAGCAGCTTGGACAATGGCTTTGCCCAACGGGTGCTCTGAGCCTTTTTCCACTGCTGCGGCAAATAGCAAAGCATCATCCTCACTGATTGCCTCTGTTATAATATCAGTGACTTGCGGTTTACCTTCAGTGATTGTCCCTGTTTTATCCAACACGATTGTGGTCACGTGAGATGCGCGTTCTAGTGCTTCGCCTTTGCGAATAAGAATGCCAAATTCAGCGGCTTTACCTATACCCACAATCATAGAAATGGGGGTTGCCAAGCCCAAGGCGCATGGACAGGCAATCAGTAAAATACTCATGCTGGTCACCAATGCCAAGGTAATATTATCCATGTATAACCACCAAAATAGGGCTGTAGATAAAGCGACAATTAACACGATAGGTACAAAAATGGATGCAACCTTATCAACCAAACGTGCAATATCAGGCTTGGCACTTTGGGCGCGGCGCACAGTTTCAATGATTTGCGCAAGTGTGGTCTCAGCACCAATACGTGTGGCAGTGTATAAAAATGTGCCACTATCATTCATGGTGCCTGCAATCACTTCGTCATTGATTGACTTGGCTACAGGCATGGGTTCACCCGTAAGCATGGATTCATCAATAAAAGATGAACCTTCAATGATATTACCATCCACGGGAACTTTTTCGCCAGGGCGTACGCGCACCACATCACCGATTGCCACGTCCTCAATAGGAATATCAACTTCTTTACCATCTCTAAGTACGCGTGCGGTTTTGGCTTGCAATGATAGTAGTTTTTCAATGGCTTGGTTGGTTTTTCCACGTGCGCGTGCTTCTAAAACATGTCCGATATTGACCAGTGCAATGACGATAAGTGCCGCTTCAAAATAGACGTGACGGCTGGCTTCAGGGATAAGCTCTGGAAATACAACGACAGCCATGGAATATAACCATGCAACCCCTGTACCCATAGCAACCAGCGTATCCATACTGGTATTTTTATGTTTCAAACCATTCCAAGCTCCTTGGAAATAATGGGAACCTGAATATGCCATAACACCAAGTGTTGCCACGGTAATTAATAACCAAAAACCTTGCGCGTCTAGGCTGGGTAGTAAATCTAACATGCTGGCAGCCATCAGTGGGAAACCAGTAAGTATGGCTAGGGCGCTTTGTTTGATACGATATTGAAGGTGTGCTGCTTCGGCTTCATGTTTCTTGGATTCATCGGCTGCAGACACCAAGATTTTCGCATGGTATGAACCTGCTGATTCAATGGCATCAATGATATTGGCTTCGATTGTTCCCGAAGTATCTGGGCGGGCTTCCACCCTTGCCGTTCTGTCCACCAAATTGATATTTGCCGACACAATACCATCCACAGCAGCCAGCTTTTTCTCAATCTTGCCCACACATGATGCGCAGCCCATGCCTTCAATCGATAAACGAATCTCTTGGTTTTTCATGCCTTATCTCCTGCTTTTGATGCTTGCTGGCGAATACTAAAACCTAAGTGTAACACCTAGGTCAAGTGTCTTCTGAAAAAGATTCAATCAAGTGACAAACCGAATTGCCATCAGGCATGCTATCGGGTTTGTTTTTCCAGTCTTTTAGAGCAGTTTCCATTCGTTTTTGTAAGGCTATTAAGTCTTTAATCTTTTGTTGGTTATCGGCAATGCGACGTTCAAGAAATTCGCGCACAATAGGGCAAGGTGAGTTGGCTTGCATGCTATGATGTAGGATTTCTTCGATTTCATTTAAAGTGTATCCGAGTAATTTTGCCTGACGAATGAACTTCAGCTTAGGCACATCATCTATGGTAAACATTTGATAACCATTGCTTGGGTTCTTGGTTGGCTCTAAAAGTTTCTTTTTACTGTAAAAACGGACTGTTTCAGGTGTTACATTGCAGTGTTTGGCAAGTTGGCTAACCGTAAACATCATCACCTCTTGGCTTGAAGAATCAAAAAAATGATACTCGTATCATACTTACTTGTCATGTATGTTGCGCTCTTATTCCATGTTAAAGGTAAGGTTATGAGTAAATACGGATTTGAAGATACAACATATAAAGCAGTAGGCGGCTATGATGGCTTGGTGAAGCTGGTGGATGATTTTTATGATGTGATGGATACTTTGCCTGAAGCCAAGCGTATTCGAGACATGCACCCTGACGATTTGGAAGTGGCAAAAGATAAGTTGGTTTATTTTCTCTCAGGTTGGACAGGTGGACCACGCATATACCCTGAAAAATATGGCAAAGGTTTAAGTTTACCTATGGCACATCAGCACATTAAAATCACGGCTGAAGATGCGCAAGCGTGGTTAACATGCATGCAGCAAGCTTTGGATAAATCCGACTACCCGCAATCTTTAAAAGATTATTTGATGGAGCAGTTGGCGTTTCCTGCCAATCGTATCAATCAAGTGAGCCAAATGGCGCACGGTCATACAAACTAGGAAAGGATGCTAACAGCTACTGCTGTTAAGTTGGGATATTTGCTTTAGCCGCTCTTGCAGCAATGGCAACCGTGCTTGACTTGCTGCATCAGGGGGTAAGTGACCAGAAAGAGCGTCTTGGAAATCATCAACATGTATTAAGTTGTTAAATTCATGTGCTAAATAATCCTGTAATGATTTGGAGCTGCCCTGAATGTCTTCAATAATAGAAGCTCGTCCATCAATCACGGCAACCAAATCCTCAAGGTCATGGCTAGCTATGTAGTCATGTTGACCACGGTTATAGAATGCTTCGAGTTTAGTGGCTAAGAAGTAGGGCGCTGTCACCATTTGAATATGAAGCTGGTTTGATAGCTGGATTTTTGCGGCATGAGTCATGGCTTCTGCATACCATAGGTTTGTAAACCCAAGGATATCTTCGTGTGTAGGCATCACATCGATCTTGAGTAACCCGTACAATAAACGACATATCGGTGCATGTTCACTTGTATCTTCTTTAAAGCCTTTGGTTTTGAGCTGCTTTGTAAAGTCGTGGTAAGCATGATGGGTGCTGATTTCAACAATCATATCCACATCATCCGTTTCTCTTATGGTGGGTGATGCAGGGTCAGTGATTAATAAACCTGTGGTACATCCGCCAAGAAAAACAACGTCATCAACCAGAGAGCCAAGCCCTGTAGCAACCTGCTTCAACATTGCTATGTTTGGATGGTTATGATTCATGCTGAAGATAATATGTGTTGAATATGCTCAATAGCCATTTTTCTTTCACGAGCACGACCACCACGCACGGCATCAATAAGCGCAAGAAATGCGTGAAGTTTAACATCATTTCGTGCTCCTTTGGGCGCATGTTTGTGTAAGGGTGAAAAGGATATGCCCCGAACTTCACCTTGAGGGTCTGGCCATACATGGGGCAACTCTTGATTTTGCACAAAAAATTGGTTAAGGGGAAGTGCAAAGGATGCTGTTGGCATACCTCGGCATGGCTCTCCCAGTTCAGGAACAAACGCAAAGCGAATACCATGCACAAGAAATTCTTTGAGGTTGGCAGAGATAATTTTATAGCCCTTGTCTTTACGAATAAGCTGTGCTTTTATCAATCTTTGGATTGAACTATGAATTTGGGATGCACTAAGCCCTAAAGATTCCCCCAGCCGCTGCATAGACCAAGGCTCGTTCCTCAGAACAAACAACTTTGAAGCAATATAAATATCTTGTGGTTTTAATTCCATTTTAGCACCTGTTATTCTGAATTCTTGAATCTGGAATACAGAATGTCAAGTGTATGTAGCTTTTGATGTGTCTAAAAGCATCGATACCTGTGTTGTCTGTCTTGCAAATAGCGCTGCTATTTTGCTTTACCAGCCGCCGTGGTCTTGGCGTTAGTACATGCTGTATACTTCCCATAAATTAACTCCTTTTAGGAAACTATAATTAAAGCTATAAGAGTTCGGAACTAAACAATTAATTATCTAGCCATTGAATATATAGTGTAGACATGTTTTCAATTTGTATTTAAAACTGTGACACACGCTTGACTTGCATTAAAGACAAGCAAACATATGACGGATGAAACACACTTTAAGTCAAGGGTATTCGCGTTTGCATTTTGTCATGGTTACCTTGGCTTTGCTTGGGGCTATGTGGGCAAACATAGATTTGCATCAACATCAAGAAGGCCTATCTGCTCAGTGTGTTACATGTTCTTTAGAAAAGCCTATCGCAAGTGGGTTCTTCATCCCACATGCTGCTGTTTTGCCTACAATGACATGGCAGCTTCTAACTTTAGATAATTGGCAGGCAGAGGATGGAATATTCTCAGATGTTCAATTGTTTTCTATTCGCGCTCCGCCATCTTTTAACTTCACTAACTAAAATAATTATTTAACAAGCCTGCCCATAACATTTGGTTATAGGGTTCTTGAAGGAGTTTGAAGATGAACACACGAAAACTGCTGTGGCTATTGCCATGCCTAATCAATGCATTGCCTGCTCATGCGGCAGAAAGCGATGAAATCAATGTTTTGAAAACACAAGTTAAACTGCTTATGCAACGTATTGAGGTAGCAGAAAGTAAACAAACAAATACTGATGGAACATCCATGCAACAATTCATGCCTACAACATCAGAAAATACAGGTAATCCATCTATCTCTGTTATTGGCACTTTTGCAGGGTCATCTATGAGTGGTGAGAATGGAGCACATTCAGACAGCTTTTTACCATTGTCAGAAGGCGAATTTGTTTTTGGTGCAGCCGTTGATGCACATACGCGTCTGGATGTCACCGTTACAGCCGCCAATGGTAGTATGGGTATAGAAGAAGGTTATTTAACATCCAAGTTACCTGATGGATTCCGCTTACGGGTTGGGCGCAAGTTTATACCGCTTGGTCGTGCCAATGGTGTACACCCACATGCCCTAGTTTATGCGGACACTCCCAATGGTTTGGTTAATCTATTTGGTGGTGAAAAGCTGATTGGTGAAGGGGCATTTATTGATCGTCCGCTTTACATTGGGGATTCAGCACATTCGTTATTATTTGGTTTCTTTCAAAATACGAATGATGTGGCGTTTGACCCAACGGGTAGCAATCGTTTTGGTGCTATGCTTGGTTGGACTGGTATGTGGGATATGGATGATGCCACTACCTTGGAGCTGGGAAGCACCTTTATTCGTGCTCGCAATGGTATATCGGGCAGCAGCCGAAGTGATATTCTGGGTGGGCACTTTGCCATTAAAAATAGTCAATTTGACCATAGTGGCTGGTCACTACAAGGTGAATGGAATCGTAATAAAATCGATAAAGGTGTCAGCCAGAACTTTACAGATGGGGCATACCTACTTGGTGAATATGACTTTAATCGTAATTGGCTTGCTTTTGCGCGTTATGATTTTAGTGGCATGACTGGAATTGTTAATAACGAACATGCTTACAGCGCAGGAGTTGGCTGGAAGCTAAGTGAGTTTCAAAGTATTACCCTGCAATATAAACATACAAGCAATGCACTTACGCAGACAGCAAGCAATCTAAGCATTGGGCTAGGAGAAAGTGCCAACGAAGTGTTTTTTAGATGGGTAGTGGCGATTGGACCACATCGCCCTCATAGTTATTAAGGAGAACTTATGAAGTATTTACAAAAATTATTGATATTAACTATTACACTTATACTTGCACAAACAACTGCGATGGCAGGTGATTTACGCATTGTCGCTAGCTTACCTGCCTTGGGTCAAATAGCTCAGGGGGTAGCGGGTGATTTTGCTGAGGTGAAGGTGTTGGCGCATGTTGGACAAGACCCACATTTTGTTCCCCCTAAGCCAACTTTAGCCCGCCATCTTGCGCGTGCTGACTTGTTGATTGCAGCTGGTCTTGGTCTAGAAATAGGTTGGTTACCACCTTTGGTTGATGCATCGCGCAACGATAATATTCGACAAGGTAGCCAAGGATATTTGGATGGTAGGAGTATACTCACAAAGGTGCTTGGTAAACCCCATGGTAAAATTACGAGGGAGTTGGGTGATATTCACCCAGAAGGAAACCCACATTGGTGGATGGATCCACTTAATGGGGTGAGACTTGCTGAGATTATTGCGGAACGGTTATCAAAACTTGACCCAACACACGCTGAGGTTTATCGCAAACGTGCGTCAAAATTTACAGAACAAATCAAACAACGTATGCCTCAATGGAAAATATCTTTTCAGGAGCTCAGTCCATTGGTTGCGTATCACAATTCTTACTTATATCTCACGCGACGCTTTGGGCTACAAGTGATAGATTATGTTGAGCCTAAACCAGGTATCGAACCTTCCACATTCCACTTGGATGCACTGGTGTCAAATGTTCAACAAAATGATGTGCAGGGTGTATGGCTTGAACCTTATCATGATGGCCCAATTGCCAGAAAATTGTGCGAACTAACCCATACTTCATGTCGTTTGATGCCTGATGCAGTCAAAGGAGAAGGTTTTGAGGCTTATATAAGCATGTTTGATTTACTTGCTTCTGGAGGGGAATAATATGTTTTTATTAACCAGTTTAATAGCCTGTATGATTCTGGCATGTGTAATGCCTTTTTTAGGAAGGCGCGTGCTGGAGCGACGCATTGTATTTGTCGATTTGGCACTGGCACAATTTGCAGCAACGGGTTATGCCATTGGCTTGGCTTCGGATACCTCTGGTCCATTATGGGCAGGCGGTATTACGGTGGTCGCTGTGCTGGCTTTTGCAGCATTACCCTATGCTTCCAAGCTACCCAAGGAAGCTGTGATGGGAGCGATGTACGCGGTGGCAGCCGCAGCGGGAATGGTTGTTCTAACGCAATTGCCACATGCTGAAGGGCATATGACAGACTTGATGTTTGGGTCATTGCTTGGGGCAAGTTATTTCGACCTTGCTGTATTGGCTGCTTTGGGACTACTTGCGATTATTATGCTTCGTTTTGCTGGAAATGATACCTATATACAACGTGTCATGTTTTATATGGCATTGGCACTAGCCGTTGTGCCCGCTATTCATGCTGTTGGTATTGTGCTGGTGTTTGGTATGTTGCTGCTTCCTGCTTTGGCAGCGTGGCAGGGAGAGAATAATGGCCCAGTATGGCAGGCTTTACTCGTAGGAATGTTTGGGGCGGTGGCGGGAGTTATGGCTGCTGAATTTCTTGATCTTCCACCTTCATCCAGTGTTGTCTTAGCCCTATTTATATGTGGTGCACCTATGTTTATTTGGAATATTAGCAAACAAAAGTGATTGAAGTGCCGAATAATGAAAGTTTTTTAATAATTTTATTCTCGCTATATGGCTTTAGCTCGTTATATTGGGGCGTTCAAGTTTGTTGTGCGCATGTGAAATAGCGATATAAATATTCAATCCTGGTCTTCACGTAAACACACAAAACATAACCGTTAAGGTATGATTTGTTGTGGCGTACACGTGGAGATACAGGTTCAAACCCTTTGTACATGTATCCTTAAATATAACGAAGTTGCAGAGCTTTTGGCTTCTGCGCTGATATATGTTTAGGCGATAACCTGATTTCCCTTGAATTTTAATAAAAGACGAGAAGTTAGGAAAAAATAATGACAGAAACTACAGAAATTAACCCAGAAACACCTTCAGAGATTACCTTCAAGGATTTGGACTTAAGCCCAGAGATTCTAAAATCATTGGACGATGTGGGTTATGAAAAACCATCACCGATTCAAGCAGAAATTATCCCGCATGTGAGTGCGGGTAGAGATGTGTTGGGTCAAGCGCAAACAGGCACGGGTAAAACGGCTGCATTTGCACTACCGATTCTATCTAAAATCGACATGAGCATTAAAACGCCACAAGTGTTGGTGCTTGCACCAACGCGTGAACTTGCAATTCAGGTTGCAGAAGCATTCCAAAAATATGCAAAACATATGAAAGGTTTTCATGTGCTACCGATTTATGGCGGTTCAAGTTATGATGGACAATTACGTCAGTTAAAACGCGGTGTACATGTTGTGGTGGGTACACCAGGGCGCGTGATGGATCATATGCGTCGCAAAACATTGAAGTTGGACAACCTTAAAACACTGGTACTTGATGAAGCAGATGAAATGCTACGCATGGGTTTTATTGATGATGTAGAGTGGGTGCTTGAGCAAACGCCACCAACGCGTCAAATTGCATTGTTCTCTGCAACCATGCCTACCCAAATTCGTAAAATCACCAACAATTACTTGAACAAACCTGTGCACGTTACCATTAAAGGCAAAGCAACCACTGCGGTGACCATTCGTCAGCGTTATTGGATGGTTAGCGGCCGCCATAAGCTGGATGCATTAACCCGCATTTTAGAAGCGGAAACATTTGATGGTATTATCATTTTTGTACGCACCAAAACGGCAACGGTTGAGCTTGCTGAGAAGCTTCAAGCGCGTGGTTATTCTGCGGCAGCACTTAATGGTGATATTGCGCAAAATCAGCGCGAACAAATTGTGAACAAACTGAAAAAAGGTCAAATTGATATTCTGATTGGTACAGACGTTGTAGCGCGTGGCTTGGATGTTGAGCGTATTTCGCATGTGATTAACTATGATGTACCGCATGATACGGAGTCTTATGTTCACCGTATTGGTCGTACAGGTCGTGCGGGTCGTTCGGGTGAAGCGATTTTGTTTGTTGCACCGCGTGAAAAGCGTATGTTGTATGCCATTGAGCGCGCAACCAACCAACGCGTTGAATTGTATGTGATGCCTTCTACAGAAGATATTAACAATAAACGCATTGAAGACTTTAAACAAAAAATCACAACAACCTTGGAAGCCAATGGTTTGGAGTTGTTTTCTAAAATCATTGAAGAATATGAAGAAGAACACAATATTCCAGCCCAAGAAATTGCGGCAGCGTTGGCAAAAATGGTACAAGGTTCTGAGCCTTTCTTGCTGAAAGATATGCCAAAGGTTCGTGCTGGACGCGATGAACCTAGAGACTTGCGTAGCCATGGTGGCAACCGTGAATATCATGATAAACCGTTGGCGAAAGGTTTTAGTCGTTACCGTTTAGAAGTGGGCTCTGATTTGGATGTTCGCTCTGGTAATATCGTGGGTGCGATTGCCAATGAAGCGGGTATTGATAGTGAGTTTATCAATAATATCGTGATTCGTGATGACCATTCAACGGTTGATTTGCCTGAAGGTATGCCCGATTCAATTTTCAAGACACTGAAGAAAACACGTATTGCAGGCAAAGCGATTAATTTGGAACAGGTTGAAGTGGAATTTGGTGGTGATGAGCCGCGTAAACGCCGTGGTAACTTCCGAGGCGGCGGTCGTGGTGGTGATAGAGGCGGACGCAGCGGTGGTGGTAGAGGTCGCCCGGGTAATAACCGTGGTAGCAGAAGCGGTGGTGGTGAACGCTCAGGTGGTGGTCGCGGTCGCGGTGCACCAAGACGCGGACGTTAATTAACCTTTAAAATAATATTAGCCTTGATGTGAAAGCATCAAGGCTATTTTTTTATATCACACAGAAGCCTCGGCTTTTAATGAACGGGTCACAGCTTTGATAACCAAGCGCCCAATCCACTCACCGAGTAAGACATGTTTGCCACAGAATTTTATTTTTTGCGTATCATCGCTGCAGACGACAGCGATAGCATCGGTTCCCGTTCCAGTGGCGAAGAAACCAGAGACAGGGCTTAAAACCTTAGCATTTTGCAAGGCTGCGGCTTTGGCTTCTGTGGCAATCATCATGGCTTCTACCAATGCAGCATCCGTTAATTGCGCTGAAAATATGAGGATAAGGTTAATTGTACCGACCTCACCTGTTGTGCCTAATAATTCTTGTATATCCGCTTTGTCGCCAGCACGCCGTGCGTTGCTTATTCCTGTGGTGACGAGCACAGTTATATTCATGCCTTCAACACAAGCCTGCTCAATACGCAATGAAGACATTGAAGCGGCTGTCATCATACCAACCACATGACCTTGCCAGCCTCGAGCCTTGGCATAGTCGCTTAGGCTTTTTTCAGGAGCTTCACAAGAGGATGAATGTTTGGGTACTTTTCGATTTACAATATGGTCGGCTTTTATCAAACCTCCGTTCAAAATAGCAGAACTTATGACCCGCTGTGGAGATGAAAAGGCGAGGTGGATATGGTCATCATTGTGTTCTAGTTTGGTAAAAGTGTTCATCGTTATGCTCATAGGTTCGAGATTGTAAGGTGCTTAAGTTGGGAAAGGCAATAGTGCTTGTGTTTATGCACACCGCCTTATGTTCATGGTGGTTCAAAATGTGCAGGGAAACCTATAAGCTTGCCCAAGAGGTGACACCATGAAAAAGAACCAACTGGGCAGCGGCGATTTAGAAGTATCTGAAATTTGTTTGGGAACCATGACATTTGGCGAGCAAAACAGTGAAAGTGATGCCCATGCCCAACTGGATATGGCAATCGATTATGGTGTAAATTTTATTGATACGGCGGAAATGTATCCCGTTGCACCGCGTGCGGAGACCCAAGGCAGAACGGAATCATATGTGGGTTCATGGCTGAAAGATCGGCCGCGGGATAAGTTGATTCTTGCCACTAAAATCACAGGCCCTTCGCGTGGGTTTGAATGGATCCGAGGTGGCCCTCGAATCACTGTGGAACATATCAATGAGGCGATTGATGCAAGTTTAAAACGCCTGCAAACCGATTATGTGGATTTGTATCAAATTCATTGGCCAGACCGCTATGTGCCTATGTTTGGTGCTACCAGTTATGATATCACACAAGAACATGAGACCACGCCAATTGTGGAACAGTTGCAGGCTTTGGCTGCTTTGGTGGATGCAGGGAAAGTGCGTTATATTGGTTTGAGCAATGAGACACCCTATGGTGTGAGTACATTCAATCAATATGCCAAAACATTGGGTTTGCCGCACATTGTAAGCATTCAAAACGCATATCATTTATTAAACCGCACATTTGAAGCAGGGCTTGCTGAAACTTGTCGGCATGAACAGGTAGGTTTGTTGGCGTATAGTCCGCTTGCTTTTGGACATTTATCAGGAAAATACCTTGAAAATCCACAAACCCAAGGGCGGGTAACACAATTTCCTCAATTCACCCAGCGATACAGCAAAGTGAATGTGCCTGAAGCCTTGCAAGCTTATGCGGACGTTGCAGCAGATGCAGGCTTAACACTCACACAACTTGCGCTGGCATTTGTGCGCAGTCGGTGGTTTACAGCCAGCACTATTATTGGCGCAACCAACTTGGAACAACTCAAAGAAAATTTAGGCAGTGTAAGTGTTGTATTAAGTGATGAAACATTGCATAGAATTGAGACGGTACACCAACAATACCCTAATCCAGCACCATGATTAAGCTTTAAAACGGAATCGTGGCAGTTTTAGTTTGTAATAAATGGCAAGTAGACGTGCAATAAAGATACTTACACCGGCAATGGTAGCGGCGTAGGTGGTTTCAATTCCGAAGGCGAGCAGCCCGATAAAAAGCAAAGAACCCAACCATGATACTGTCGCATAAAGCGAGCTAGAAAAGACAACGGGTGTTTCATTGCATAACACATCACGAAATACACCACCCATTGCGCCTGTGATGACCCCCATAAAACTGGCAACCAAGGGTGATGTGCCTAACATCAATGAAACCAATGTGCCTGCAATGGCAAAGGTGGCTAAACCAGCAGCATCAGCGATAAGAAAGTATTTGGGTGAAATAATGATGAATCGTGCTGCTATAAAGATGGCAATAGCACTACCTATAGATGCGATAAAAAAGACTTGGTCAGCAATCCAAAAAACATCACGGTCGAGCAGCATATCGCGCAAAGATCCGCCACCCAAACCTGTGGTGACCGCAATCATAATAACACCAAATAAATCAAATTGTTTAAATCCTGCTTTGAGCACACCCGATGCTGAGGATACAATCACGGCAAGCAATGTTATCCAGTAGAGGTTTTGCAGGAGAAGCGGGGTTATTTCTAAAGTCATCAAGCGTGAAATGTTCTCATATTATTTGCCGTTGATATATTCTTCATCGTTAAAAGTAACCAACCAGGTAGGAAAGTAACAGACTAAACCTGCCACAACCCATGTGCTAATTACAGCCTCCATGCCACCCATCAAGGCTAAAACCAAGGTGAAGTCCTGGTAAATATGAAAAGATGGGTAATCTGACCATGTTAATAAGCATAAGGTAAGCACAGCATCCACGCCCCACATGCAGAGCAGGTCACCAAAACCGACTTTGGCAAAATATACTGGAACAATGCGTGGGAATTTATAATAGAAAAGTAAATGAATAGCTGAAGCAATAGCGACAGGAAGCAATACCGATGTGCTGATATTAAAACCTAATGTGGATATATCACCAATACCAAACGCAATAAGAAGAAATAAATGGACGGCGGATAAGGTCACAATGGCAGTCCAGGGGCCAATCATCATCACCGTCAGCATAACGCCTAACCAGTGCACTGCCATACCTGGTTTGATGTCGGCTTGAAGCATATACAGACCAGTAAGCGCGACAAAAATAGCGGAAATTTGTAAACCTTCTGACCAACCCGACCAAAACCGTGTTTCTGTTCGCCAAATGGCAATCAAAATAAAGGGAATAGTAATGGTATTACCTAATATGAGGAGAAAGTCTGGATAAAAGCCCGCTGGGATATGCATGGTTTACATTAAGTGTTGTCTATTGAAGCGCAGCTTTCACTTCGGCGGAGACTTTGCTCATGTCTGCCTTGCCTTGTGCTTTAGGGCGGACAATACCCATCACTTTGCCCATATCCTTCATCGATGTTGCACCTGCTTCTGCAACGGCATCAGCAACCAGTTGCTTGATTTCAGCATCATTCATTTGTTCAGGCAAGTAAACTTCTAATACTTTAATTTCGGCTTCTTCTTTTTCAGCCAATTCAGGGCGGTCTGCTTCACGGTATTGGCTTGCTGAGTCTTTACGTTGTTTGATAAGTTTTCCGATAACAGCAAGTGTTTCTGTGTTTTCTAAAGTTATACCCAGCTCTATTTCTTTATCTTTAATTGCAGCCCTAAGCATGCGAATAACACCGAGTGCCACTTTATCTTTTGCTTTCATAGCGGTCTTCATATCGTCTGTAATTTGTTGAATCAGCATAAGTTTAACACCTTTAATGTAGTTTAGGGCAGAGATATTAAGGGTGTTATCAAACCATGCAAGCAAAACACTTTGAGCGTATAATATATATGTTAAAATTAAGGGTATTTTTTTTTAATGTAATCTTTATCTTGATGTGGCTATGCTACGCCACCATGATATTCTATCACCATACACTCAAACCCATTCTTAATCGTGTTGGCTCTATGCCCGTCGCGATTCTACTACTATTACTATTGTCCGTTGCATCCGTGATTGGCACAGTATTACAACAAAACCAAGATCAAGCCGACTATTTGCATCAGTTTGGGCCAACATGGTATTGGACGTTCCGCGCTTTAGGTCTGTTCGATATGTACCATACTTGGTGGTTCTTAACCATTCTGGGTTTATTGATGTTTTCTTTGGCAGCGTGTCTGCTGCGCAATACACCACGTTTCTTGCAAGAAATGAAAAATCGTAAAGGCACCATGAATGAAAATGCACGCAAACATATTGAACATAAGTTTGATTTGACCTTTGATGATAAAGAAAAAGCAGTAGCGAGTATTAAAGAGTCGTTACCTGATTGGAAATGGATGGAAACCAAAGTGGGTGATGTGCTTTGGTTACGTGGGGATAAAGGGCGTTTCCATAAGTGGGGTTATATTACCGTTCATGCTGCCATGTTGGTCATTTTGATTGGTGGCTGGATGAGTGTTCAATTTGGTTTCCGTGGTAATATGGCAGTGCCCGAAGGTGGTAAAGAAAGTGAAATATCTTTTCTTAAAGGCACAGGCATCGAATACTTGAAGATGCCATTTGAAATTCGCTGTGATGATTTTAGTATTAACTTTTTCTCCACAGGTGCACCATCTGAGTTTCGTAGTACGCTAACCATTATTGAAAATGGTAAAGAAATGATGACCAAAGATATTATCGTGAATGAACCGTTGTTGTATAAAGGTGTGCGCATTTACCAAGCATCTTTTGGTGATGGTGGTTCGGCGATTACATTGAACCTTTATCGCTTAAATAAGAAGGGTAATGTTGATGTAGCCAAAGCTAGAGTTTACAGCATGTTTGAAGATCCATATTCTGATGTGAGCTTAGAGTTAAAAGATTTCCGTCCGTATAATATTGAAAATATGGCAGCTGCAGGTGAACCTAAAGACTTTAAGGACATGGGTCCATCGGTTGACTTTGTGATTCGTGGTAAGGGTTTGACGCCAGTATTGGTGCGCAGCTTTATGAATCCTTTCATCATCAATGGTAAAAACCAGGGTTCTTATATGATGATTTCAAAAACGGGCGATGCGCGTGATTTTGAAACATTTTTATTGGGCTTGGATTTTTCAGAGCCTAAAGAATGGCAGTTGTTTCAGGCATTTGTACACCGTTTACCAACACAACAAGGTGCAACACAAGAAGATAACTTGAATGCATTCCGCGCATCTTTGGATGAAGTTTACCCTGAGGGAAGACCGAGTGATTTACCTATGTTGGGTAATCGCGTTATCCAAGCGTTGAAAGTGTTGCCTGATATGCCTTGGCCATTTGTGCCCGTGTTAGAAGATTATGATCAAACATATTATACAGGTTTGCAACTTGCCAAAGACCCTGGTATGGATGTGGTTTGGATTGGCAGTGGGTTGCTTGTTGGCGGCTTGTGCATTATGTTCTATGTCGCGCACCGTAAAGTATGGGTGAAAATCCAAGAGCAAGAAGACGGTCAAGTGAAAGTAGAAGTCACCGGTTTAAGTAATCGTAATCCTGTTGCTTTTGAACAAGAGTTTGATGATTTAGAAAAACAAATCAAAACTGCGTATGAACAAGGAGTGAAAGTATGACAGCGATAACAGCAGATAAAGTTAGCTTTACCAGTTCGATGTATAAAGGGCGGATCGCCCATGTACGTAACTGGGCTTATTTGGGTTTACTGGCAGGTCTGGCGGCGATGGCCATGTTTGCAGGTGGTGGTTATGTAGAAGATAACTTTGTATTCCAAATGTTTAGCCTTGAAGGTGTGAAGTGGATGGCTGGTGGTGCTGTGGTTGGTATGGGTTATGCCTTCACAACATCAGAATCCAAGTTCCGCGCATTTCGTTTTTCTGAAATTTTAGTGCCTTGGTTTGATGGTGCAGTGTTGATGGTAGCATTGATGGGATTATATACCTTATTTGAACCGTCTGAAGCGATGATTACCTATGAAGATCAATCCAACTTATTCTCAGGCAATGTGGTTATGACCATGAATGTGGTGATGTTATTTTCAGCATTGTGTTATATTGCATACCTTTTTGCACCTGATTCATTTATTGGTAAATTGGGTACAGCAACTGCTTGGATTGGTGTGTATGCTGGTGGTTCTGCATTATTATTGCGTTGGTATGAATCGTATTTGTTGATGGGTGGTGATATTGGTCATGCACCTGTATCAAACTTGTATGAAGTGTTCATCTTATTGTTTTGTGTGATTTGTGTAATTTATTTAACCCTTGAAAGCCGCCATAATGCGCGTGGTCTTGGTGCATTTGTAATGCCGATTGTGGCAGCAGGTATTTTCTTCTCTATCTGGTTAGAGTCGATTGGACAATCGGATATCAAACCACTTGTACCTGCATTACAGTCCTACTGGATGAAGATTCATGTACCACTAAACTTTGTGGGTTATGGCTCATTTGCGGTGGCTTGTGCTGCGGGTATGGCTTGGTTGTTCCGTAATCGTTTGGAAGAAAGTGGTTCGCAATCAAGATTGTTGTCTGTATTCCCATCATTAAAACAATTGGATAACTTAGCATATAAAGCTGTTGCGATTGGTTTCCCAGCATTTACTTTGGCAACTATTTTGGGTGCAGCTTGGGCAGCAGAAGCTTGGGGTGGTTACTGGTCTTGGGACCCTAAAGAAACTTGGGCATTGATTGTATGGCTTGTGTATGGCGCATATTTGCATGCACGTTTCTCGCATGGTTTACAGGGTAAAACCTTGGCATGGTGGGCTGTGTTAGGTTTCTTGGTGACTATTTTCTGTTTCGTGGGTGTAAACATGTATTTGTCTGGTTTGCATTCATACGGTCAGCTTACCTGATTTAAACTGTCTTTTTTCTATGTCGCTGTTTTCTAAACCTATCTTAGCTTTGGATACAGCGGCGGGTGCGTCAGTGTGTTTATTTTTTCCAGATGGAGAAAGTGTTTCTGCAAACATGAACACACCGCGTGCGCATTCGCGTGAGCTGCTTCCGCTGTTGGAGCAGGTTGTACAAAAGCAAGGTTTGCAGTGGCAGGATATTGGTGCATTTGCTGTTGGTACAGGACCAGGTTCTTTCACTGGTTTGCGGGTAGCATGTGCAACCATTGCAGGCATGAATGCATCGTTGCATAAACCTGTGTACGCTTTGTCTTCTTTAGCTATTACGGCACAACAAGCTTTGGTAGAAGATGAGCTGTGGGCAATTGAAGATGCGCGTTCTGGGCTGGTTTATGCAGCCAAGTTTTCAGCAGGTCAATGTATTGTGCCGCCACAATGTTTAACTTGGGAAGCATTCTTAACATTGCCCGCTGCGCAATATATTGCTTTATCAGAGATTACGTTTGATTTGCCAGGTTGGAAGGCGTTGCCTTTACAGCAAATGCGTGAGCAAGCGTTAATCGCCCAAGTGCGTCAACTTCAACCCGAAATGGATGCTAAAATGTGGGTTGAACCGCTATATTTACAGCCTTCGCAAGCGGAGAAAAATTTAGTATGAGCCAACCATTACGTGTTCTTTTTGTTTGTTTAGGTAATATTTGTCGCTCACCACTGGCAGAAGTGGTGGTCAAATCTGTTGCCCAAGAACAGGGGTTATTGCATCAGTTTCATTTTGAATCGGCGGGTACTGGTGATTGGCATGTGGGAAAAGGTGCAGACCCACGTTCAGCAAGCAAAGCTTTGGAAAAAGGTTTAAGTTTAGAAAATCATCAAGCCCAACAAATTACACGAAAAAATATTGGTGATTGGGATATATTTGTCGCTATGGATAGCGAAAACCAACGCAATTTGATTGCGATGGGGGCAAAACCTGAACAAGTGGTGATGATGCGAGCTTTTGAAGGTACTGCACAAGCACCCGATGTGCCAGACCCTTATTATGGTGGCGCTTCAGGTTTTGAAGATGCATACCAAATGTTAATATTGAATGCGCAAGGTCTGCTTCAATATTTACAACAATTCAAACAACAAAATTAAGCTGATGTTGCGTCAATTACATATACGTTTGCGTATGATGCCCAAGTGGCTACGTAACCATGATACACTGTATTTGGGGCTTTGGTCCTTGGTTGTGGGTGTTTTGGCGGGTTATGGCGCGTTATTGGTGCGTTTTGGCATTGAGTGGGTGAGCCGAATTTGGACAGGTGAAGCATCATGGTCTGAAGGTTTACATGAAATCCATTGGTCTATTTTTATTCTCGCACCATCAATTGCTGGTTTGATTGTAGGCTGGATTAATAATCGTTGGTTACCTGTGACTGAAGAACGGGTGATTCCAGGCGTGATTGAAGCGTTGGCAGAGCGGGGCGGTAAAATATCATTTCGTAAGAGTAGTGGTGAATTTGTTGCCAATATTTTGTCCGTGGGAAGTGGTGCATCGATGGGGCGTGAAGCACCAACCGTGGCGCTCGGTGCGGCTTTGTCTTCATTGATTGGGCAATGGTTTAAGTTGTCGGAAAAACAAATACGTACACTTATTGGCTGCGGTGTAGCAGGTGGTATCGCAGCATCCTTTAATGCACCGATTGCAGGGGTATTGTTTGCCCTAGAAGTGATTCTTGCTGATTATGCGATTGCCACATTTACACCCATTGTCATGTCAGCAGTGATTGCTACGGTGATTACTCGCTCTGAATTGGGAAATTTCCCCATGTTTACGATTCCTGAATTTCGTCTTGTTTCATCATGGGAAATCCCTGCTTATATTGGACTAGGTATTTTTTGTGGTTTATTGGCAACGCTGATTGTGAAAGGTGTGCCTACTGCGCGACATATGTATGAGCGTTATATCTCATTTCCAATTGCAAGACCTGCTGTGGCAGGTTTGTTGTTGGGTTTATGTGCATTGGTGATTCCAGAAATTATGTCCATTGGTTATGGTACTGTGGATGGCATTCTCTTGGAAAATGTGGAAACCAACATGGTCGGTCAGCATTTACCCTTGATACTGTTTTTAAGTATTTTATTGGTGATGAAATTGGTTGTCAGCATTATTTGTTCAGGTGGTAAGTTTGGTGGCGGTATGATTGGTCCATCTGTGTTTATCGGGGCAACGGCAGGTGCACTTTATGGTGGGCTTGTGCATGGTATGTTTCCCACATGGACAGAATCGTATGGTGCATATGCATTGGTTGCATGTGGTGCGATGGTGGCTGCTACGATTCAAGCACCGATGAGTTCTATTCTGATGATTTTTGAGCTGTCCAATGATTATCATATTATGGTGCCATTGATGACCGCATGTGTTGTTGCAGCACTGACCAAACGCGCATTTGGTAGTGATTCCATTTTAACAGAAGTGTTGTCGGAAAAAGGTGTGAATACCGAATGGTCACTTGAGCGCTCATGGATGCGTGCAGTTCCTGTATCGCGATTACCATGGCGTTCTGTGCCGTCAGTTCATGTATCAGATAAATTAGAAGTGTTGAAGAAAGTATATATTTCATCGGGTAAAGGTTGTGTGATTGTGACCAATGATGAAGGGGAAATGGTGGGCATGGTTACCTTTTTCGATTTACAAAAGTGGCTTCTCGATTCCTCACTCGATCAAGTAGTGGTGGCTGAAGAGGTCGCCAATAAAAATGTGATTAGTTTATCAGAAAATGACAGTTTACTTGATGCTATTGATATTTTAGACCGGGCTGCTTTTGAACAAATGCCTGTGACTGATGCAGATAATCCCAAAAGAGTTTTAGGCATTGTATCCCGTAATGCGGTGTTCTCTACGTACCATAAATTGATTGTGAAACATGGTGAAGATCACGCCACCAAGAGCTGGTAATTGAGTTTAAATACAGCACAACAAGCCGCAGTTGAAGCTGAAGATGGCCCCCAGCTTATTTTGGCAGGGGCAGGTTCTGGGAAAACACGTACCGTGGTGCATCGCATTGGGCATTTGATTGCCAACCGCGGTTATGCACCACATCGGATTTTAGCTGTTACGTTTACCAACAAGGCAGCCAAAGAATTACAGCAACGTTTATCTGATTTGATTGGTGATGGTGGCGGTGGTGTTATTTCAGGCACATTCCACTCGATTTCACTGCGTTTTCTGAGAAGTTATGCTGATGTATTGGGTTATCCAAAAAGTTTTCAAGTTATTGATAGTGATGACCAAAAAACGTTGATCAAGCGTATTTTAAAAGCGCGTAATATCCCTTCTGATAGACTGCATCCTTCGTTTCTGAGCAGCTGGATTGAGCAACAAAAAAATGCAGGTTATTTACCTGAACAAGCTGAGTCTATGTTATGGAGCGGTTTAGACCTCAAAGATTTATACATCGCTTACCAAGATGAGCTGAAAACGCTTGAGCGTATGGATTTCTCAGATTTAATTCTTAATTGCGTGGTATTACTTAGAGATTATAAAGATGTGGCGACAGCCATGTTTACCCGCTTTGACCATATTTTGGTGGATGAATACCAAGATACCAACCCTTTGCAACATGAATGGTTGTGTCTGCTTGCCCAAGAGCATCAAAATCTCACTGTTGTTGGTGATGATGACCAGTCCATTTATGGTTGGCGTGGTGCTGATGTGCGTCATATATTAGATTTTGAACGTGTGTGGCACAATGCAAAGGTGCATAGGTTAGAAGAAAATTACCGCTCCACTGAAGCAATACTCAAACTTGCCAATGCAATTATTTGCAATAATGAAGATAGACATGCCAAAACGCTTCATGCAACCCGAGAAGGTGGTTTAACACCTGAATTTCATGTGTGCGTGGATGAATATGCTGAGGCACGGCATATGGCAAAATTGTTTAATGCGCGTTATGCCAACGTGCAGTGGTCAAAGATGGCGGTGTTGTATCGCTCAAATCGTCAATCTTTAGCCATTGAACAGATATTCCGAGAGGAAGACATTCCATACCGTATCATTGGTGGTTTAAGTTTTTTTGCACGCATGGAAATCAAAGATGCTTTGGCATTTTGGGCAATGCTTAATGACTGCGCTGATAGCATGCACTTGTTACGCATTTGTAACAAACCCAAGCGTGGTATTGGTGCAAAGGGGCAAGAAACCATTGCTGCTTTGTTAAGTGCAAGTGGTTTAAGGGTGGTAGACTGGATAGCGAGTATGTTACAGGCAACATCCATGCCTGCACCTATGAAAAAGCTGCTTCCTTTGTTGCAGTTGATTCACGCTATGAAATCTGAAAGTGAGGATATGCCCGATAAAGGGCTGATGTTATTGCTGGAAAAAACGGGGTATATCGACAGCCTTAAAGCATTGGGTGATGTGGAAGGTGAATCGCGCATGGAAAACATCAAAACATTACAAAATTATATCGAGTTGTCTTTGGCATCGGGTATCACGCCCATTGAATTTATGGACAGAGCAGCCTTGATGGTCAGTGGTGAAGAAGATAATGATGATGAAGATGCGGTTAATTTGATGAGTTTACACCGAGCCAAAGGTTTGGAATTTGATACCGTAGTCTTGGCAGGTGTGGAAGATGGTATGTTGCCACACCAGCGGGCGTTGGATGAAGGCGAAGCTGGTATTGCTGAAGAACGCAGGCTTTTGTATGTAGGGGTGACGCGGGCGGAAAATATTTTACATCTCACTTCAGCAAGGTTGCGCCGTATTTTTGGTGATATGACTTACCCTATGCCAAGTCGTTTTATTGCTGATTTGGATGATGGTGTATTGTTTAAGTCGGAAAAAGTGAAGCAGCCAAATATGTTTAAACAAGCGCAAGCTGCGTCAGCAGTTCAAGGGATTGCTGTGGGTGCTTATGTGAATCACCCAAGCTTTGGAGATGGTTTGATTGTAGACTTAGAAGGTGATGGGGATGCAGTGCGTGTAGCTATTGAGTTTGATGCCGTGGGTTTAAAACGCTTGATGCTTAAGTACGCAGCTCTTACAGTATTGTAATCTAGGCTTTCTTTATATGTAAAGCTTCTTACAATGCGTGGCAAAGTGTTTTAGGAGTATATTATGGATCTCAGTAAAATCCCAGCGGGTAAAGATGCCCCCGAAGAAGTAAATGTGGTGATTGAAGTGCCACAGCATGCCGACCCTATCAAATATGAGTTGGATAAAGATTCTGGTGCGGTGTTTGTTGACCGTTTTATGCATACAGCCATGCATTACCCATGCAACTATGGTTTTGTGCCCAATACATTGTCGGAAGATGGTGACCCTGTAGATGTATTGGTGGTCTCTGAGTTTGCTTTGGTGCCCGGTTGTGTGGTGGCATGTCGCCCTGTGGCAGTGTTGCAAATGGAAGATGAAGCGGGCATAGATGCAAAAGTATTGGCAGTGCCGATTACAAAGCTGACCCCTGTGTACAAAGATGTAACAGGTCCAGAAGGTTTACCCAAGTTTTTGCTTAATCAAATCGAACATTTCTTTGAACATTATAAAGACTTGGAGCCGAATAAGTGGGTAAAAGTTACAGGTTGGGCAGATGCTGCCGCAGCTAAAAAAGAAATTATGGATTCAATTGCGCGTTATAATGATTAATTGATTCTTTTGTTGATTAAGGCTCTGCAGTAAGCGGAGCCTTTTTTATTTGCAGTGACCTTATACTGTTAAACTGTTATCTTGTGGCAGCAACATGAATTTTGAAAATGGCAAAAGCGAAAATATATGATACATAAACCGCTAGATTCTTCACCTTCCTTTCCCGCCTTAGGCGGTCGTGTTTCAGCATCAGACCCATGTGTGTTTGTCATTTTTGGAGCATCGGGTGACTTAACCAAGCGGTTGCTTATTCCATCGTTGTTTAACCTTTATAGTGATGGTTTATTGCCTGAGAGTTTTGTGGTTTTGGGTTTGTCGCTTGACGACTTTAGCACGGAGTCATTTCGCCAAAAAATCAGTGTGGATGTACATAAACATTCACGCAGAGAAAAGTTTGATGAAGCGGCCTGGGATAAGTTCTGTGAAAATATTCATTATTTACAAGGCTCGTTTGAAGACCATAAAACTTATGCTAATCTCAATCGTTTTCTTGATGCCTTTCATGGTCGGTATGATACTGAGGGTAATGTCCTATTTTATATGGCAACGCCGCCCAGTATTGTAAGTATGATTTCAGAAGGTCTGCAAAAGGCTGGTTTAAACCAGGAAAACGAAGGCTGGCGGCGTATTGTGGTTGAAAAACCATTTGGTCATGACTTAAGTTCTGCCCAAGCCTTGAACAAAGCTATTCTCACCTATTGGGATGAAAGCCAGATTTATCGTATTGATCATTATTTAGGCAAAGAAGCAGTGCAAAACCTTGTGTCGTTTAGGTTTGCCAATGGCATGTTTGAGCCATTGTGGAACCATACTCATATTGACCATATACAAATCACAGCCAATGAACAAATTGGTGTGGAATGGCGCGGTGGTTATTATGATAACGCGGGTGTTGTCCGCGATATGATTCAAAATCATCTGTTTCAAATGATGGCATATTTATGCATGGAACCGCCCACTTCTTTTGATGCCGAAGCCATTCGCAATGAAAAACATAAACTACTGAATACGGTTCGCATTTTAAAACATGAAGAAGTACATACCCATGCTGTGCGCGGGCAATACGATGCCGGTTTTAACCCTGATGGTACGCCTGCTAAAGCATACCGCGATGAACCTCATGTCGCGCCAGATTCCAACACTGAAACCTTTGCTGCCATTAAACTTCGCATTGATAACTGGCGTTGGGATGGGGTGCCTGTGTATTTACGCTCAGGTAAAGGTATGAGCAGGAAATCCACAGAAATCGTGGTGCAGTTTAAACAAGCGCCCGACTTCACATTTAGAGGTACGCCCGCAGCAGAGCAGCTCGAAGCCAACCAGCTCATTTTTCGTATTCAACCCAAAGAAGGCATTGAATTGCATTTCCTAGCCAAACGTCCTGGACCGTCCATGAACTTACGCAAAGTAAGCATGAACTTTGAGTATGATGAAGCTTTTACCACCCAACCAGGTTTGGGTTATGAAACCATGTTGTTTGATTGTATGCGTGGTGATGCATCGCTGTTCTCACGTTCTGACTTGGTGGAAACATCTTGGAAAATTGTGCAGCCTATCTTGGATGTATGGGGCAAAGAAAAAGATGAAACATTACCCAATTACCCCTTTGGTTCGTGGGGGCCTAAAGCCTCATTTGATTTGTTGTCACCGCGTTGTAAACGCCGTTGGCCAACCCGCTCATCCAAGTTGGCATTAAGAAGCATTCCCATGTTTGAAGGCAGCGATGAAACCATGTTGAGTGCATTTTCTTCTATGTTGAAGTCGGTGGTATTTGATGCAGGCGACCAAATTGTTGATGCGCAAAGTGAGGCACATGAGCTGTTTATTATTCGTATTGGTATGGTGGAAGTGCGCAATAAACAAAACAAGTTGCTCAAAACCTTACAGCAAGGCGATATTTTTGGTGAGTTAAGTTTACTGAGTGCTGAGCAGTTAAGCACCAACACATATGCCAAAACATATTGTGCATTATATACCATGAGTAAACGCGATTTTTGTCGCGTGGTTATGGATAACCCCATGTTTGCGGAGCGTATGATGCAAGTTGCGCGCGAGCGTTATGATATCATTGTTGATACTAAAGATTGGGTGGATTCTGCAGCAACAGAAAGTATGGAAGGAGTTTAGACATGAAATTAGCAATGATTGGTTTGGGTCGTATGGGCGGCAATATGGTCAAACGTTTGATGCAGGGCGAGCATGAAGTGGTGGCTTATGATGTTGATGCCACGCCCGGCAAGGCTTTAGAAGCTGAGTTTGACCGCGTACAAGCCGCATCCGACTTAAAAGATGTGATTACCAAGCTTCCAACTCCTCGCG
The DNA here is from genome assembly GCF_000744415.1 of Ghiorsea bivora. Taxonomy (NCBI): domain Bacteria; kingdom Pseudomonadati; phylum Pseudomonadota; class Candidatius Mariprofundia; order Mariprofundales; genus Ghiorsea; species Ghiorsea bivora. The sequence continues at coordinate 121,232 of NZ_JQLW01000005.1, read as the reverse complement.
TGCTTTGGGTGATGGTTCCCCATGAATATGTGGATGACACGATTGCCAATTTACTTGAAGCAGGCGTTGAAGCAGGCGATTTAATCATTGATGGTGGAAACTCCAACTACAAAGAAGGGCAACGCCGTGGCATTGAGCTTGCAGAACAAGGCATCTTGTTTGCCGATTGCGGCACTTCAGGTGGCGTTTGGGGCTTGAAAAATGGTTACTCATTGATGATTGGAGGCGAAAAACAAGCCATTGATTTGATTGCACCTGCTTTAACCACGTTAGCTTCTGATGATGGCAAAGGCTGGGGGCATATGGGGCCAATCGGCGCTGGGCATTTCGTGAAAATGGTTCATAACGGCATTGAATACGGCATGATGCAAGCCTTCGCCGAAGGTTATGACATCATGAAAGCCAAAAAAGAATTTGATTTGGATATGTTTCAAATTTCTCGTGTTTGGCAACATGGTTCTGTGGTGAGTTCGTGGTTATTGGATTTAACGGGTGATGCTCTAGAGCAAGATGTGGAGCTTTCATCATTGTCCGATTGGATGGATGACTCAGGTGAAGGGCGTTGGACAGTGAATGAATCCATTGATTTGGGTATCCCAGCCCCAGTGTTAACATTGGCTTTGCAAATGCGTTTTAGAAGCCGACAGAAAGATGCTTATGCAGGTAAAATCGTGAATGCTCAACGTGCTGGTTTTGGTGGTCATAAAATCAAACCTGCGAAGAAATAAGCTAATTTACATGTTTTTCAATCCACAAACATTAAAACACTTCGCTACGGGTGAAGAAGCCGCAAGTTTTGTGGCAGGTGAAGTAGTTAGAGCTTGTGCAAAATCCATTGCTGAACGCGGTGTGTTTCATTGGGTTTTGGCAGGTGGTAGCACACCTGAATTATGTTATCGCTTATTGCGTGATGCAGATATGGATTGGGCTAAAGTACATGTGTGGTTTGGTGATGAACGCGCACTTCCTTTAGGGCATGCCGATAGAAATGAAACCATGGCACGAAACGCGCTATTAGATGGTGTAGCTATTCCTGCTGCAAATATTCATAGCATTGATTTTGCTAACGGTACACAAGCTGCCGCATCAATTTATGCTCACGATATTGCAGGCATTGATGGTTTTGATTTGGTCATGCTTGGTATGGGCGAAGATGGACACACAGCTAGTTTATTTCCAAACCATGACACACTGCAAAGCAACGATTTAACTATAGCTGAATTTGATTCACCCAAACCCCCATCCGAGCGGGTGAGCATGGGTTTTAAAGCTTTAAACAATCATAAGCAGTGTTTTATTTTAGCAACTGGTGCATCAAAAAAAGAACCCCTTCAAGCTATTCAAAACGGTGCTGATTTACCTGTTACCCATATCGAAAATGCTGTATGGGTGGTTGATAACGCTGCCTGGCAGACTTCTTAATTTTCTACGCTGATATTTTCATTACGAAGAAAAGAAGTTTGTATACTTACTATGCCGTAGGCATATTCTCCCTATTAACTTTTCAGCTTAAATATCACACAAGCCAATGGCGGCAAGGTAACCTCAATCGAATGTCCTTGTTCCATCCAAGGCTGTGCATCTGATTGTACACCACCTGTATTACCAAGGTTTGAACCACCATACGTATACGCATCGGTATTTATAATTTCTTGATAATGCCCAGCTTGTGGAACACCCAAGCGATAATGCTCACGCGGAACTGGCGTTAAGTTCATCACTACAATCACTTCACCACCATTTTTATCACGGCGAATAAAACTCAGCACCGATTGCGCGGCATCATTGCAATCAATCCACTGGAAACCAGCGCCATCAAAATCCACTTCATACAGTGCAGGCTCATTTTTATACACATGATTCAAATCGCGCATCATCAATTGCAAACCACGATGTGGCATAAAGTTGGACTGCTCCCAAGCCAGTGAACTATCAAAATCCCATTCTGGCCATTGCCCAAACTCTAAACCCATAAACTGCAGTTTTTTGCCCGGATGGCCATACATATATGCATACAATAAACGTTGGTTGGCAAATTTTTGCCAATCATCACCCGGCATTTTTTCAGGCATAGAACCTTTGCCATGCACCACTTCATCGTGTGAAAATGGAAGGATAAAGTTTTCCGTAAACGCATACACGGCGGAGAATGTCAGCGCATGATGATGGTAAGATCGGTTAATCGGGTCTTCCTTAAAATAAGAAAGTGTGTCATTCATCCAGCCCATATTCCATTTCATGGTGAAACCCAATCCACCCAAATAGGTGGGGCGTGAAACCATAGGGAAAGATGTGGATTCTTCTGCCATGGTCACCGCACCAGGGAATCGCTCATGCACAAGACAGTTGAATTGTTTCAAAAATTCAATGGCTTCGAGATTTTCTCTGCCGCCGTGTTTATTGGGCAACCACTCGCCTTCTTCACGTGAATAATCCAAGTATAACATAGATGCTACGGCATCTACTCTTAAACCATCGATATGATATTCATCCAACCAAAACAATGCCGATGCAATCAAGAAATTGCGCACTTCATTGCGCCCAAAGTTGAAGATATACGTGCCCCAATCTTTATGCTCGCCAAGGCGTGGGTCTTCATGTTCATACAATGGTGTGCCATCAAATCGCGCCAAACCATGCGCATCTTTAGGGAAATGTGCAGGCACCCAATCAAGGAACACGCCGAGATTATTCTGATGACAATAATCGACAAAATAACGGAACTCATCAGGCGAACCAAAACGACTGGTGGGCGCAAAATATCCTACCGTTTGATAACCCCACGAACCATCATAGGGAAACTCAGTCATCGGCATCAATTCAATATGCGTGTAACCCATCCAGTTACAATATTCGACCACCTGATGCGCTAAATCTTTGTAGTTTAAATACGTGCCATGTTCTCTGCGCCACGAGCCAAGATGCAATTCATAAATGCTCATGGGTTTATCCAAAGCTTGCGTTTCAGGGCGTTTGTTTACCCAATCGGCATCTTGCCACACATAATGCTTGGGATTATGTACTACCGATGCTGTGGCAGGGCGTAGCTCCATTTGTTGGGCATACGGGTCGGTTTTTTGGAACACATCGCCATTTTTTGCACGAATTTCAAATTTATAGGTCTCACCTTCGCATAATTCAGGAATAAATATTTCCCAAATTCCCGATGAACCGCGCACTCGCATTTGATGTTCTCTACCATCCCAGTGGTTAAAATTACCCACCGCACTCACACGTTCGGCAGCAGGCGCCCACACAGCAAAACCAACACCTTGGATGCCCTCATGCTCACGCACATGTGCACCCAAAATACGATACTTCTCAAAGTGGTTGCCTTCACCAATCAGATGCAAATCCATATCACCCAACATGGGTGAAAAGCGATAAACATCCTCTTGCTGCCAAACATGGCCTTCGCGATTTTCAATGCGCAGAGTGTAGTGCTTATCAAAGCTACCTTTTTTCCAATGCTTCTCAAACACATCCGTGCCTTCAATGCGCGTCATGGCTTGGGCGCGCCCACCTTTGGGCACAAGCCACATCTTTTTTGCTTGTGGTTTTAAGGTGCGGATGATTACCCCGCCATCGGGATGTTCATGTCTGCCCAACCAAGCAAAAGGGTCGTGGCTTCGTGCTTCAACCACTGCCCAAGCTTCGGGGGATAAAGTAGGCGCGATCATCAGGTAATCACCGTTGGTTTATTTCTGCCTGTCAGCTCGGGCAGCTTGGATACGGTGTTGGCTGCTTCAATCATGTCAGCAAGGGCAAGCTGTGCATCCAAACCATGTTTACTTGTGTCTGCTTCATAGGATTCCAAATAAATACGAATCGTTGCCCCGCTTGTGCCTGTGCCTGAAAGCCTAAAAATAATGCGTGAACCATCTTCAAATAAGATTCTCACGCCTTGGTTGGTGCTGACACTACCATCAATCGGGTCGGTATATGCAAAGTCATCACACAGCTTCACTACTCGCCCTGCCAAGGTTTTACCTTGTAGGTTATCAAATTGATCGCGTACATTTTGTAACACTTGTGTTGCCGCTGCCGAATCCACACCTTCATAATCGTGCCGTGAATAAAAGTTACGTCCGTATTTTGCCCAGTGATCAGCCAGTACACCTTCTACCGATTCTTGGCGAACGGCCAAAATGTTTAACCAAAATAATACTGCCCAAAGCCCGTCTTTTTCACGCACATGGTTAGAGCCCGTGCCAAATGATTCTTCGCCACACAATGTTACCTTACCAGCATCCATTAGGTTGCCAAAAAACTTCCAGCCTGTTGGCGTTTCAAAGCAATCAATACCTAAAGCTTCTGCCACTCTATCTACAGCCCCCGAAGTGGGCATAGAACGCGCAACACCTGCAATGCCGTTCTTGTATGCAGGTACTAATGTGGCATTAGCTGCCATCACTGCCAAAGAATCACTTGGCGTTACAAAGAAATGGTTGCCTAAAATCATATTACGGTCGCCATCGCCATCTGATGCTGCACCAAAATCAGGTGCATCATCGGCATACAAAATATCTACAAGCTCGTGTGCATAGGTTAAATTCGGGTCGGGGTGCCCGCCATTAAAATCATCTTTGGGCTCACCGTTCATCACTGTGCCTTGTGGTGCCCCCAACATATCTTCCAAAATCATTTTGGCATAAGGTCCTGTCACTGCGTGCATGGCATCAAAGGTCAATGAGAAGTCTTGCGCCAATAGCTCTCGAATCGCATCAAAATCAAAAATCGATTGCATCAGCTCAGCATAATCTGCTACCGCATCAATTACTTCCACCTGCATACCCTGCATTTCAAACGTGCCAAGCTTATCCAGATTAATGTCTGCACAGTCTGCAATTTGATATGCTGTGATGTTTAAGGTGCGCGCATAGATGGCTTCGGTCACGCCTTCAGGGGCGGGGCCGCCATTGCCAATATTATATTTAATACCAAAATCTTCATTAGGACCAGCTGGGTTATGCGACGCTGATAAAATGAGACCACCAAAGGCTTTATACTTGCGAATCACACACGATGCGGCGGGTGTGGATAAAATGCCAGCTTGCCCCACCAATACTTTGGCAAACCCATTCGCCGCTGCCATTTTGAGGATAATTTGAATGGCTTCGCGGTTGTAAAACCTACCATCACCACCCAAAACCAAGGTTTGCCCGTGAATGTCACCAATGGAATCAAACACAGCTTGCACAAAGTTTTCAAGGTAGTGCGGTTGTTGAAAGGTTTTTACCTTGGCTCTTAGCCCAGAAGTGCCGGGGCGTTGCCCTTGAATGGGTTGCGTTGAAATGGATTTGATAGGCATGAAAAGCTCTCCTTTTTCTGTGGGCTAGGCTAAAGCAATGTTACCATAAGCGAAACCACGGCATGAATATCCTTTGATAGCGAAAGCATACAGAAACTGTTAACCTCCGTCTTGCTTTATTAAAAAATATTAATGGTTTCTTGGGAGCAATATCCGATGTCAGAACAACCTCAAACTGTAATAGTAGAACGTAATATTAGTAAGCTTACTGCCAATACCGTGGCTTTGGTGCTCGCTGGCGGGCGGGGCTCTAGGCTGAAAGCTTTAACCCAATGGCGTGCTAAACCTGCTGTGCCATTTGGTGGAAAGTTTCGTATTATTGACTTTCCTATGTCCAATTGTATTAACTCAGGTATTCGCCGTATTTCCGTGCTCACCCAATACAAATCGCATTCCTTGCAGCGCCATTTACAGCGTGGTTGGAGCTTTATGTCGGGTCAGTTTGGGGAGTTTGTAGAAGTGCTTCCTGCTCAGCAACGTATGGGTGAGGGTTGGTATACAGGCACTGCTGATGCTGTGTATCAAAACTTGGATATTATCCGTCAGTACAATCCAGAGTATGTGGTGATTCTTGCAGGTGATCATATTTACAAAATGGATTATGGTAAAATGATTGCAGCTCATGTTGCCAAAGGTGCTGATATTACCGTGGGTTGTATCCCAGTACCTTTGAATGAAGCCAAAGCGTTTGGTGTGATGGCAATCAATGATGAATCGCGTATTGTGGAGTTTGCCGAAAAACCATCGCAACCCAAACCTATGCCCAGTGACGAAAGTCAGGCGCTGGCATCCATGGGAATTTATGTGTTTAGTGCCCAATATTTGCGTGAGCGTTTGATTAAAGATGCCAAAGATGAGGCATCTACCCACGATTTCGGGCATGACCTTATTCCGCATGCTATTGAACATGCGAATGCATTTGCTTTTCCATTTTTGGATGCCAATACAGGTGCATCGGGTTATTGGAAAGATGTAGGAACCGTTGATTCCTACTGGGAAGCCAATATCAATTTGGCCGAGATTGAACCTGAATTAAATTTGTATGATAATAATTGGCCAATTTGGACGTATCACGATCAGTTGCCACCGGCAAAGTTTGCTTTTGATAGTGATAAACGTCGTGGTATGGCAGTTGATTCTATGATTTCAGGAGGTTGTTTAATTACAGGTTCAACGGTGCGCCGTTCTGTATTATTTTCCAATGTTCGGGTGCATTCATACAGCAATGTTGAAGATTCAGTGATTCTTCCTGATGTGGAAATTCATCAAAAATGCACCATTAAACGTTGTGTGATTGATAAAGGTTCAGTGATTCCTGCGGGCACAGAAATTGGCGTGAATGCTGAAGATGATGCCAAACGTTTTTATGTGTCTGAAAAAGGTATTGTCTTGGTCACACCTGAAATGCTGGGGCAAAAGTTACACGAGCTATAAAGGAGCCTGCTAGACGATGTTGGCATTATGCTTGCATCTCTTAAAACACAGATAAGAAAGTAATGGTTATGGTTTCAGAAGCATGTGAGTTATAATCATAACAAAGGGGCCGCATATGAGGGCAGATACCACAACGTTGATCATGATTGGTTATCAGAATGATTATTTTGCAAAAGATGGGATTTTGCGAAGTGTGATTGAGTCTGATGCCGATAGGGTGCTTGCAAACACACTAGACACACTCCATGCCTTGCAGCATACAAAGGTGTTGATGGTATCCACGCCAATTTTGTTTACCGATGATTACCATGAGCTTATCGAGCCAGTAGGTATTCTTGCTGCTATTAAAGAATCTGGCGCTTTTAAGAAGAATTCAACGGGTAGTCAAACCATTGTTGAGCTGGCGAAATTTGGCGAGCATATTATAGAAGTACCAGGCAAGCGTGGCTTGAATGCTTTTGCTCAGACTGATTTGGAGCAAGTGTTGCGAGAGAACCATATCGAAGATGTTGTACTTGCTGGGGTTGTGACTTCAATTTGTATTGATTCCACAGCTCGCGCTGCACATGAGCGAGGGTTTCGTGTACATGTGCTTGCTGATGTCACTGCAGGGCGCACTGATATGGAGCAACAGTTTTATTGTGATGAGATTTTTCCGTTGTATGCCAATGTGATGAACCACCAAGCCTTTATATCCAAAGTCACTTGAGCGCACTATGAGCTATTCAAGCAAAGAGGAACTGCAGCTACAGCAGAACTATCGTTTGATTGAAGCTTTGGAAGCGACAAAGAAACGGTATGAAGCACTTTTTCAGTTTTCTGGTGCTGCCATTATGACATTGAAGGATAAACACTTTGTTGACTGTAACCAAGCTGCTTTGGATATGTTTGGCTTTTCATCCAAACAAATATTTTATCAATTTACACCAGCACAGCTATCGCCTGAGCTTCAGCCAGATGGTGCAGAATCTCAAGTAGCAGCTGACATGCATATGAAGGCTGCGGTGGAACAAGGGAAAACCTCTTTTGAATGGGTACATAAGCGTTTGGATGGCTCTGAGTTTCCAGCTAATGTGCAACTTTCATTTATCCAAGTTGGTGATCATTATGAATTACAGGCAGTGGTTACTGATTTATCGGAGGTGAAAAAAGCAGAAAAGTTAAAGCTAGCGTCGGAAACAAAGTTCAGAAAGCTGCTTGATTTTTTGCCTGATGGCATTGGCGTTAATGTGGGTGGCAAGCTTGTTTATGCGAATCCAGCATTAACTATGATGTTGGGATTTAAGAGCCCTGATGAAATTATTGGTACTATTATGTTAGACTATATACATCCAGATGACCGCAAACTTGCTGTTCAACGCAAACAACAAGTTATAGAAACAGGTCAGCCTATTTCTGAGATAGAAGAACGGTTTTTGCGTAAAAATGGTGAGGTTTTTACTGGGACGGTGGTTTCTGAGCCGGTTGAGTTTGGTGAGCAGCGTGGTGTATTGGTCGTCATTCGAGATATTTCAGCTTTGAAAGCATCACAAGAAAAAATGGTGCATCTCATGCAGGCTGCTGAACGCAGTGCAAAACACTTACGTGAAGCCCAAAAGGTAGCACATATTGGGAGCTGGGAGCTTGATTCTGCAAACAATAAGTTATGGTGGTCGGAAGAAGTTTTCCGTATTTTTGAAATCGATAGTGATGAAAGCCCCGCTTCTTATGATGCGTTTCTTGAAAGCGTTCACCCCGAAGACAGTGACATGTTGGATGCTGCGTTTACCAAACACCTTGAGGAAAAGGTTCCATATGACTTGACGCATCGTTTACAGTTTGTTGATGATAGCGGTAAAGAGCGCATCAAATTTGTACATGAGCGTTGCCAAACAACATTTGATGAAGCGGGCAAGCCACTATATTCCATTGGTACAGTGCGAGACATTACCGAAGAACGACAGCAACAAGAGAAGATGGAGCATGTACAACGATTAGAATCACTTGGTGTGTTGGCTGGTGGCATTGCGCATGATTTTAATAATATTTTGACAGCTATTATGGGACATTCAGCTATAGCTAAAGGTAAATCAGATGTAACAAATACAACGACAGAACACCTTGCAGCTATTGAGGGAGCCAGTCAACGGGCTGCAGATTTATGCAAACAAATGCTGGCATATTCCGGTAAGGGTAAATTTGTTGTGCAGCCTGTGAACCTCTCTGAGTTGGTTGAGGAAATGATTCGTTTGCTTGAAGTCTCGATTCATAAAAGCGTGGTCATGCGCTATGAAATGACACCCAATCTGCCTGCTATTGAGGCAGACTTGGCACAAATGCAACAGGTGATTATGAACTTAGTTATCAATGCCAATGAAGCAATTGGTGAGCGCAGTGGTAATGTTAGTATTGCCACGGGGGTAATGTGGGCAGATGAAGATTACCTACAAAGCACTTATTTGCAGGAAGAGCAGCTTAAATTGGGACGTTATGTTTACCTAGAAGTGAGTGATACGGGTTGCGGCATGGATGAGGAAACCAAAAAGCGTTTGTTTGAACCATTTTTCACAACCAAGTTTACAGGCAGGGGGCTAGGCATGAGTGCTATTTTAGGCATTGTGCGAGGGCATCATGGGGTAATCAAGGTATATTCTGAGCAGGGTAAAGGCTCAACCCTGAAAATCCTGTTCCCAGTCGTTGACCAAGAGGCTGTACCCTTACAAAGGGAAACAAAACTGCAAGAAGACCAACATTGTGGAACGGTGTTAATTGTCGATGATGAAGAATCAATTCGAGAAATAGCATCCATAATGCTTGAAGATGTGGGTTATCATACGATTACGGCAGTGGATGGGCTTGATGCTGTTGAAAAGCTAAAGCAACATGCCAATGAAGTGGACTGTGTGCTTCTGGATATGACCATGCCACGTATGGGTGGTGAAGATGCATTTACAGAAATGCGCCGTATTTGCCCTGAGATTAAAGTTGTTTTATCTTCGGGATACAATCAGCAAATAGCAACCCAACGTTTTACTGGCAAAGGTTTGGCGGGTTTTGTGCAAAAGCCATATATGCCAGATGAATTGTTGTCCAAACTTACGGAAGTGCTGGCAAGTTGAGATATATTTGGGTGCTTTCAGTTTGTAAAAAGCCGATGTGGTGGACGCTGCATAATCCATCATGCAGCCTAGCTGCTTTCAAATGATTCAAATTCCATGCAAAGGAACACTATGAGCCAACCATTATCCGTTATTTTTTACTGGCATATGCATCAGCCATTCTACCGCGAGGCGGATACTGGGCGCTATCATTTGCCGTGGGTTTATCTGCATGCCATGAAAGATTATACCGATATGGCAGAAATTTTACTGCAAATCCCTCATGCCAAAGCGGTGATGAATTATGTACCCTCATTAACCCATCAAATTAAAGATTATGCGGCACATTTGCGCGATTTTTTGGATGGGAAAACAACAGAAATTAATGACCCTTTATTGGCATTTTTGGCACAGGAACAAAGTTTTGATAAGGTTTCACGAACTTATTTGTTAGATGCATGTTTTCGTTTAAATCACGATAGAAATATGCATCGCTACACTGCATATTCCAGTCTTTTTCATATGGCAGAACATGCAAAAAATATCAATACAATTGATTACCTGGGCGATAATTTCTTTACCGATTTGGTCACTTGGTATCATCTTGCTTGGCTGGGTGAAACAGTGCGCCAAAACAACTTTGTTGCCCGCCGCCTGATTGAAAAAGCAGGTGATTTCAGCTCCCAAGACCGCCATGATTTGCTTGCACTTATTACAGATTTACTTGAAAATATTCCGTCTTTGCATCGTAGGCTTGTGGAATCAGGTAAGTTAGAGCTCACCACTACACCTTATGCTCATCCCATCATGCCTTTGATGCTCGATTTTGAATCGGCGCATCAAACTGTGGCTGATGCTTTGATTCCTGATGAGCCATATCCAGGTGGTAAAGAACGCGCGCTTGACCATATTCACAAAGCTCAACAAAGCCATGAACAAGTGTTTGGGCATCAAGCCAAAGGTTGCTGGCCTGCGGAAGGGGCTGTGTGTAATGATACCCTTGCTTTGCTGGGGCAATCCGGTTTTGACTGGTGCGCTACGGGTGAAGCTGTATTGCATCATTCACTCAAAACCAATTTGCGCGAACAACAAGGCAACCGCGACCTTTACCACCCTTGGTTGGTGGGCGAAGGCGAGAATCAAATCAGTTGTTTTTTTCGAGATGATAGGTTGTCCGACTTGTTGGGTTTTGAATACAGCAAATGGAATACCGATGATGCCATCAACAACTTTATGCATGAGTTGGCAGGCATTCGTCATCGCACCCAAGGTATGGAAGCCCCTGTGGTTGCCATCATCATGGATGGTGAAAATGCTTGGGAACATTACCATGAGAATGCCTTACCTTTCTTAACCAAACTTTATCAGGCAGTGATTGAACACCCTGAATTTGAACTCACCACATTCAGTGATTATCTCGAGCAGCATCCAGCCACAGAGAAACTTGATAACCTCACCGCAGGTTCTTGGGTCTATGGCAATTTATCCACTTGGATTGGCGACCATGCCAAAACACGCGCTTGGGAATTGTTGATTGAAGCCAAAAAAGCTTTTGATGCACACTACGAAAGTTTAAGTCATGACACCCAAGAAGCAGCCATTGAACAATTGCGTATTTGCGAAGGTTCGGATTGGTGTTGGTGGTTTGGCGACTACAACCCCAGCAATGCGGTGCGTGATTTCGACCAACTTTATCGTACCCATTTGAAAAAGTTGTATCAACTGCTCGGGCATGCAGTACCTCAATCTTTGGATGAATCGATTTCTTCAGGTGGTGGTGATGCAGAAGGTGGTGGAGCCATGCGCCGAGGCGGGGCAGGTAGTTGAGTTTAACTATGCAAAGCCAGTGGATAGACCGCCGCAGCTCTGCAGTGTTATTGCATATCACATCCTTACCAAGTCCTTTTCATAAAGGTGTATTGGGGCAAGAAGCGTTAACCTTTATCGACAGCATAAGTGCAGGTGGTTTCCGCGTTTGGCAGTTTTTACCCTTAGGGCCAACCCACGGGCATGGTTCACCCTATGAATCCTTATCCACCTTTGCAGGTAATCCCGAATTGATTGATTTGCGCCCATGTTTAGCTGCAGGCTGGTTACCCCAAGGCATCATGTTAAAAAATGTATCGGCTGAACAACATGCCGCATACCGCCAACAAGCTGCACAATCGTTTTGGCAAGAGGTACTGAATAATACAGGGCTAGCCGAGCAAGTCGCAGCTTTCCAAACACAACAAGCTTACTGGTTGGATGATTTCGCTTTGTTTTCTGCGCTTAAATCAGCCACCAATAGTGCTGCTTGGTGGCAATGGGCTGATGATTTACGTAACCGTGATGAACAAGCGTTAAAAGTCGCGCGAAATGAACATCAAACACGCATTCAACAAGTCACTTTTGAGCAATTTATCTTTGCCGAACAATGGCAAGCCATCAAGGTCTATGCCGAAAGCAAAGGTGTGCAACTCTTTGGCGATTTGCCCATTTATGTAGCACATGATTCGGCTGATGTTTGGGCAAACCCGCAATTCTTCACCCTCAATGAACAAGGTGAATGCACCGAAGTTGCAGGTGTACCCCCTGATTATTTCTCAGAAACAGGGCAACGCTGGGGTAACCCTTTGTACCAATGGGACGTATTGCAACAAGATGGTTTTAAGTGGTGGGTAAGGCGAGTTTCTCGTCAGTTGGAATGGATGCATATGTTACGCATCGACCACTTCCGCGCCTTGGAAGCGTGCTGGGTGATTCCCGCCGATAGCGACACAGGTTTGATTGGCAAATGGCGCACTGTGCCAGGGGATGCTTTATTGCAAACCTTGCAGAATGAACTGGGTAAACTGCCCTTAGTTGCCGAAGATTTGGGTATCATCACTGATGAAGTCACTACCCTTCGCAAAAAGTTTGGGTTGCCTGGCATGAAAATCCTACAGTTTGCCTTTGGTGGCGACAGCGACAACCCATATTTACCTGAAAACCACGAAGAAGACAGTGTGGTTTATACAGGAACGCATGATAATGATACGACGATGGGTTGGTTTGAGCATAGTGAGCCGCATGTGCAACAACACGCTTTAGACGTGTTACACGCCACAGCTGAAGATATGCCGTGGGCATTGATTGAGGCAGCCTTGGCTTCACCTGCACTTTTAAGCGTGATTCCCATGCAAGACTTATTAGAACTGGGCACAGAAGCCAAACTTAATACACCTGGTACACTGGAAGGAAATTGGTCTTGGCGATTAAAAAATATCCCAGACATGAAGCATGCATGTTGGCAAAAGAGCTTGCGGCTTAATCAGACGTATGACCGTTGTTAATGATTACTTTCAGTATGGGTTAATAAGTATTCTTTGGGTGTAAAAATTTTTAGATGGCTATGAGCACAGTCTTTTTTTGTTTCGTGTAATGATGCAGTTGCAGGCATGATTTTCAGCGACAAAGTTTTGCACACCATCTTCAAAATCTTTAAACTTAGAGTGTAATGACTTGCCAATGTCTTCATCAGTAACGGGAAGTACCTGTAGTATTTCACGCAAGGACTTGATGGCTGTCTTTGCTGAATTAGAATCATAACGGGTTAAAATATAATAGATGTTTGCGATAGCTAGCGTGGTGGTGCAGCCTGTTATTTCATGTGTTTCGCAAAGGTTAAGAATTTGACTGGATTCAATCAAGAATACCTCTCTTCCTAGCAGTACATCTAAAATCACATCGGAATCAACATAAGTTTTCATGGCTTGCCTTTATATTTTTGTACCAACTGTTTATATGACAACCCTTCATCATCTGCCTTAAACATGCCTGAAAGTGCCTTTGTTTTTGGGGCGATAGGCGGCAAGTCAGCTTGATTCGAAACCAATGATTCAAAGTAGTTTTCAACAAGCCCAGACAAACTGGCATGATGTTCTTTTGCCCAAACCTTTGCTTTTTTTATGGTTTGTTCGTTGAGAGAAAGTGTTAACTTCGTAGCCATCATAAATCTCCATAACTACAATATTACTAATATACACGTATCATGCCAAATATACATACGTATAAAGTATGTGTTTTTTTATATGCAGCCAAACATTTAAACAATCATTCTTTACGATTATCTTTATAATAGTTCAGCAAACCATTGGTTGATGAATCATGGCTGGTCACTTCATCGTAATCATCAAGTTCTGCCAAGATTTTCTTCGCTAATACTTTGCCAAGCTCAACACCCCATTGGTCATAAGCATTTAAGCCCCAGATTTCGGCTTGTACGAACACTTTTTGTTCATACATGGCAATCAAGCTACCTAATGTTTTGGGGGTTAACATTTGGAATAAGATGGAGTTGGTGGGGCGGTTGCCTTCAAAGACCATGTGCGGCAGTAACATTTCGATTTCTTCTTCTGTTTTATTTCTTAAATCTTGGCGTACTTCTTCTTCAGTTTTACCCAGCATCAAGGCTTCTGTTTGGGCAAAGAAGTGGGTTAATAAGATAGGATGATGGCGACCGACTGGGTTTTTGGTTTCAATCGGAGCAATAAAATCACAAGGTACAAGTTTGGTACCTTGGTGAATCAGTTGATAGAAGGCATGTTGCCCGTTGGTACCTGGTTCACCCCAAATGATTGGCCCTGTGGAGTAATCCACTTGTTCACCGTCGGTGGTGACTTTTTTACCATTACTTTCCATGTCCAATTGCTGTACATAAGCAGAAAAACGATGCATATATTGGTCATACGGCAATAAGGCATGGGAATCTGCATCAAAGAAGTTGTTGTACCAAATGCCAAGCATGGCGAGTATCACAGGTATATTTTCTTCTAAGGGGGCGGTTCTGAAATGTTCGTCCATTTCATGTGCGCCTTCAAGCAATGCCTCAAAATTGTCCATACCAATATACAATGCTGTGGATAAACCCACTGCACTCCACAATGAATAGCGACCACCTACCCAATCCCAAAATTCAAAAATATTTTCAGGGTCTATACCAAAGTTGGTCGCGGCTTTGGTGTTGGCGGATACGGCAATAAAGTGTTTGGATACGGCTTGTAATGTGCCGCCACGGGTTAGAAACCAATCGCGGGCCGTTCTTGCATTGGTCATGGTTTCTTGGGTGGTGAATGTTTTGGATGCGATGACAAACAGCGTGGTTTCCCTGTGTAAATGGCGCAATACTTCAACGGCATGTGTTCCATCGACATTGGAGATAAAGTGAATATCCAGCCCGCCAGCCCGCCCATAAGGTTTGAGTGCTTCTGTCATCATCACAGGCCCTAAATCTGAGCCACCAATACCAATGTTTACAATGTCTGTAATGGGTTTTCCCGTGCTGCCTAACCATTCACCTGAACGCACGGTATCCACAAGTTTGCGCATACGCGCCAGTACACGATTAATATCAGGCATCACATCTTCACCATCAACAATCATAGGGCGGTTGGAGCGGTTACGCAGAGCTGTGTGCAGTACCAATCTGTTTTCTGTGATATTAACTTTTTTTGCGGAAAATAAACGTTCAATACAGCTTTCGAGATTACGCTCACGCGCCAAATCCAAAAGTTTGGTTTTAGTTTCTTCGTTCATGATATTCTTGGAATAATCCACCAAGATATCATTGAGTTTTAAGGAGTATTTCTCAAAGCGTTGGGGATCTTGGGCAAATAAGTCGCGCATGTGTACTTTTTTCATCTCTTGTGCATGCGCTTCCAATGCTTTCCAGCTTGCCATTTGTGTTAACTTAGACATCCCGTTCCTCCAAATAAAAAAACTGTATCACAGGTGCAACTTAGCTTAAAACAGAGATAAAAGCTAATGTTTATAAAGCCTTTCTGATGTAAGTAATAGATAGAAGAAAAAAATAAACTTATCTGTTAAAGTGCGTTTGTCATTGAAGGATTTGGAGGTAAACATGGGGCAACTCAACATTGTATTTATTGCATCTGAAGCAACACCACTTGCTAAAACAGGAGGACTTGCGGATGTGGCAGGTTCCTTGCCTCTGGCGTTGCAAAGTTTGGGGCATCAGGTGACGGTGATTCTACCATTTTATCGTCAACACCTAAATCAAAACAATGTTGCAACCCAACCACTCAACATCAGTATTGAAATGTGGGTGGATGGTTTTCAGCGTCAGTGTCCACTGCATGAAACCGTTGTAGATAAACTTAGGTTCATTTTGGTTGAGCAAGATGATTTGTTTGACCGCGAAGGCATTTATGGCCTTGCAGGTGGTGCGTATGAAGACAACCTGCTTCGTTTTACCTTGTTTGACCGTGTTGCCCTTGAAGCCATTGCTAAAATGGATGCTCCTGTGGATATTATCCATTGTCATGATTGGCAAACAGGTATGGTTCCGTTGCTCAAAAAAACACAATATATTCATCATCCCAACTTAAGCCGCGCCAAGACGGTGTATACGATTCATAACCTTGCTTATCAGGGCATATTCCCACCTGAATGGATTCATCGTTTGGGTTTACCTAGCCAATATTTTCATATGGATGGTTATGAATTTCATGGTCAAATCAACTGCATGAAAGCAGGTATTGAAGCTGCCCATGCGCTAACCACAGTTAGCCCTACTTATGCCAAAGAAATCATGACACCTGAATATGGTTGTCAGCTTGAAGGTTTTTTACAACATCATGCGGATAAATTATCGGGTATTGTGAATGGTTTGGATTTGGATGCTTGGAACCCTCAAACTGATACTGTGATATACAGTAACTTTGGTGCGGGTAAAATTACAGGCAAAAAGGCATGTAAAAAAGCATTACAAAGTCAAACGGGTTTAACTGTGGATGCCAAAGTACCGCTATTAACCTTGATTTCACGCCTTGCTGAGCAAAAAGGCATTGATTTGTTGCTTACCAACATCCAAACATGGTTAGACCGTGGTTATCAGTTGGCTATTCTTGGTTCAGGTGATACAGGTAGCGAAGCAGCACTCACAGCACTTGCCGCTGCCAATCCGACGCAAATGTATTTTTATCAAGGGTTTAGCGAAAGTGTTGCCCGCGAAATCTATGCGGCGGGTGATATGTTTCTCATGCCATCGCGTTTTGAACCGTGTGGACTTGGGCAATTGATGGCAATGCGCTACGGAAATATCCCTATTGTTCGCGCCACTGGCGGTTTAAAAGATACCGTGGTGGACTACAATCAAAATGCCAAGCAAGGCACAGGTTTTCATTTTGAAGATGCCACCCCGCAAGCATTTGATGTTGCGGTCGAACAAGCTGTTGCTGTATTCCAGAAACCAGCAACATGGGCACGTATTCGCAGCCGTGCGCTTAAACGTGATTCATCATGGCAAGCTTCAGCAGAGGCTTATGTGCAGCTATACACTGAGCTTTTGGATGACTAATGCGGGTGATGTACTTGCCGCAGACATTGGCGGCACGAATTTACGTTTGGCGCGAGTGCAAGCGGGTGGTCATATCGTGCAAGAAGTCCGTGTGCAAACCCAGTTTAGCCAACTGTCAGGGCTTTCCAGTGAAGCAGCAGCGCAAGCTATTGTGAATACCATCAGCCAAGCTGCTAAACCACTGTTGGATGTGAATATCATTGGTTTGGGCATCGGTTTCCCAGGATTTTTCATGGGTGATTCAGGTATCTTAGCCAGCTCACCCAATATTCCACAACTGCACAATTTCAAGCTTGCCGAATCATTATCCCAACAGCTCAGCATGCCTGTATTTGCGCAAAATGATGCCTTATGTGCTGCCATTGGCGAACAAAGTTTTGGTGCAGGCAAAGGCATGAATAACCTATTACATATCACACTTGGCACAGGCATTGGTGGTGGTTTAATCCTCAACAATCAGCCTTACACAGGTGAAAGTGGCATGGCGATGGAGTTTGGGCATTTGCGCGTGGAGCATGATGACGATGCAAGGCTTTGCGGCTGTGGTCATCATGGTTGTGTTGAAGCTTATGCCTCAGCCACAGCAATCAGCACACGATATGCTGAGATTTCAGGTGAAAAACTTGAAACAAAAGTCGTTTTTGAACGCGCCATGCAGGGAAACAAAGAAGCCAAGGCCATCATCGAAAGCGCAGGCACTTATCTTGGGCGAGCCATTGCCGAAGCCATCAAACTCTTAGATATTCATACCGTCACCATCAGTGGAGGGTTGATTGGCGCATGGGACATGCTGCACCCAAGCATGATGAATGCACTGAATGCACAGCTCATTCCACCGCAACAAAACAAAGTACGCATTTTGCCTTCGGCACTTAAAGATAATGCAGGTCTTTTGGGAGCTTCTTCTTTAATAAAATATAGGGTTTAAACAAATAGGTTGACCCTTGACCATACTTTATGGTTTATCATTGCAGCATGAAAATTGGTGAGCTAGCAAAAAAAACAAACGTTAATATTGATACTATTCGTTATTATGAGAGGCGAGGTTTATTAAGCAAACCTAAGCGATCAGCATCAGATTACCGTATTTATTCGGCAGCAGATGCCAAACGATTATTATTTATTGTACATGCTAAAACACTTGGTTTTACCCTTGAAGAAATCAAAATACTTTTGTCATTGCGTTCGGGAGAAAGCAATTGTGAAGAAGTGCGCCAAATTGCTACGAACAAAGCGGGTGAAATTGCTTTGCGTATTCAAAGTCTTTTACGCATGCAGCATGTATTACTCGAACTTGCAGAGCAATGTGAGCAAAAAGATAAGGGTGATTTGTGTCCGATTTTAAATGCGATGGCGCACGATCATGAATAATTCACACGGTATCCAGCCAGAAAACATCATTGTTTGGGGCTGTTTTTGCAGGGGGCTTAGCATCGTATTTTATGCTTTTTGAACCGTTTCGTCCTTTGTTTTGTTGTTTTGGCTCGGCTGGCAGCATGGGCAATCATAAAAAAGATGCGCTGACCAGGGTTGTATACCTCCCCAAGTAACATGGTTTTGGGTACGGGCTGTTATGGCAATTATGCTATTGGCAGGTATTGTTCTTTCAGTTTGGGTGGGTTACTTGGATGTTGTTTTATTACCCTTATCGGTATTTTTTACAGCTTTGTTTTTGTATGTTTTATGGAACAAAGGTTCATCAAAGGAGAATGATCATGACAAAAGAAATTATTCCTAATTCAACCATTACATGCCCAGAATGTGGCTTTAGTAAACAGGAAACCATGCCAACAGATGCTTGCCAATGGTTTTATGAGTGTACGGCTTGCCATGTTGTGCTTAAACCCAAAGTAGGGGACTGCTGTGTATACTGCTCTTATGGCGATGTGCCATGCCCGCCCATACAGCAACAGGCAGCTTGTTAAGCTGCTTGAAGTATTGAGTTAACTATGCTTAACCTGTGGGGTTGGTTCAGGACGTTTGTGGTTTGACGGGCTTCAACTTCCAAATATCACGATTGTAATCGTGCATGGTACGGTCTGTTGAGAATTTGCCACTGTATGCAGTGTTATAAATACTCATTTTTGTCCATTGCTCTTTGTCTTGATATGCCATGGATGCTTTTTGTTGGGCTTCAATGTATGAGCGGAAATCTGCAGCCGTGAGCCATGGGTCATCATTGCAACGAATTGCCCCTGTAATGGAAGTAAATAAACCCGGTTCAAATTGGCTGAAATGCCCACATTCAATCAAGTTCATCACCCGCTTAAAGTCATCATCAGCTTCAATAATAGTATTGGGATTATAATTACCGCGTGAGGCTTCGACTTCTTCGGCAGTTAAACCAAACAAGAAGAAGTTTTTATCGCCAACTTCTTCACGAATTTCAATGTTTGCACCATCCAATGTACCAATGGTTAATGCACCATTCATCATAAACTTCATGTTGCCCGTGCCCGATGCTTCTTTGCCCGCAGTTGAAATCTGCTCAGATAAATCGGCAGCAGGTGCAATCACTTCCATCGCGGATACACGGTAATTTGGGAAGAAAACCATTTTAAGTTTGTCACCCACATCAGGGTCACTGTTCACCACATCGGCAACATTGCTCACTAATTTGATGATTTGTTTTGCCATGTAATAACCAGGTGCAGCTTTGCCCCCAATCAATACACAGCGATTGGTCCAATTATCCGTGTCACCGCGTTTGATGCGGTCATACAAATGAATCACATGTAATACATTCAACAACTGGCGTTTGTATTCATGGATACGTTTGACCTGAATATCAAACATAGCAGTCGGGCTAAAAGCAACCCCGCAAACATCTTTAACCACAGCAGACAAACGTTCTTTGTTTTCAAGTTTACATGCAGCCCATTGTTTGCGGAATGCAGGTTTATCAGCCAATGGTGCAAGCTGTTTTAATTCATCCAATTGGGTTATCCAGCCATCACCAATATGTGTTGTAATCAACTTGCTCAATGGTTTATTGCACCATGCCATCCAACGGCGTTGGGTCACACCATTGGTTTTGTTGTTAAACTTTTCAGGCCATAATTGGTAGAAATCATTGAATAAACCTTCTGCCAACAGATCTGAATGCAATTGCGCCACACCATTGATTGAAAAAGAACCAACAATCGCCAAATATGCCATGCGCACTTGCTGCACATCACTCTCTTCAATGATAGACATACGGCGTTGGCGCGCAACATCACCAGGGTATTTTTTTGCTAAATCTTGAAGGAAACGGGCATTGATTTCATAAATAATATCCAATACACGTGGCAATAAGCGGCTAAATAAATGTACGGGCCAACGCTCCAAAGCTTCGGGAAGCAAAGTATGGTTGGTGTATGCCATGGTATTTTGGGTAATCTCCCATGCATCATCCCATGTTAACCAATAATCATCCATCAAAATTCGCATCAATTCGGCTACCGATACCGTAGGGTGGGTATCATTGAGTTGAAAACAGTTTTTAGCTGCAAAGTGAGTGAAATCTTCGCCATTGACTTCCACCCATTGGCGAATCACATCTTTAATGCTTGCCGATGCCAAAAAATACTGCTGGCGCAGGCGTAATTCTTTACCATTTTCGTTGCTATCATTGGGGTATAAGACCATGGAAATATGTTCGGCATTATTTTTTTGTGCCACAGACCCCGCATAATCACCTGCATTAAACTCACCCAAATCAAATTCGTCAGTGGCAGTAGATTTCCAAAGACGTAGTGTGTTTACGGTACCATTTTTGTAGCCTGGTATGGGGGTATCAAAGGGTACTGCCAATACATCGTTGGTGTTTACCCAGCGTAAGCGCATATTTCCATTGTCATCATGGTATGTTTCTGAATAACCACCAAAATGCACAGCCTGTGTATATTCAGGGCGTTCCATTTCCCAGATATTACCTTCACGCAACCAGTGATCGGGAGCTTCTTGTTGAAAACCATTGACAATACTTTGACGAAACATGCCATATTCATAGCGAATACCATAACCTGTCACTGGCAGTTGTAAGGTAGCACAGCTATCGATAAAACATGCAGCCAACCGACCTAAACCACCATTGCCCAAACCTGCATCATGTTCAGCTTCAATCATTTCTTCGCAATTAATACCTAAGTCATGTAAGGCTTTGGTGGTTTGCTCATTTAGACCAAGGTTTAAAATAGCATTGCCCAAAGCTCTGCCTATCAAAAACTCTAAAGACAAATAATAAGTTCGTTTACCATTGGTTTCTTGCACTGCTTCTTTGGTGTCGCGCCAGTTTTCCATCAAGCGGTCACGGATTGTTAAAGCCAAGGCTTGATACTTATAATGATCTGAAATACACGCTTCGCTTAAGCCTAATGTGCGCAAGAAATGACGTTGTATTCCTTGGATTAAGTCATCACTGCTTTGACCAACGCGGGGAACTTCAGTGATGGAGCGGATGTGAGGTTGAGCTTTTGACATAGTGGTTTCCTTTATCATGCCTATAAATGAGGGCTGACAGGCTGTCTAAGCTGATGGTGCAAGTCAAAAGAAAAGGTGACTTGATAAGTTAGACAATGCTTTAATCGGTGTAATCAGCCCAAAATTCTGTGCCTCTACCCATGTGTTGGATGCGTGCAATCAACATATCCAATGCTTCTGGGTGTTCAGAAAAATTAATACGGTCGGTTTGGACTACCAATAAAGGTGTTTCTTGGTAGTGAAAGAAAAACTTATCAAAAGTCTCTGTGACTTGTTTGAGGTAGTCCAAGTTCACACCTTTCTCCATGTTACGATTACGTTGCTGTATGCGTTTAAGGGCAACTTCAGGTGAAGATTGTAAGTAAACCACGAGGTCAGGTTTGGGCAAATCAATGGTTACAGCTTGCGCCACTTGGTTATACAAGGTGAATTCTTCATCAGATAAGTTGGTCATGGCAAAAAGCCTGTCTTTGGCAAAAATATAATCACTAATCATCATGGATTGAAAGAGGTTTTGCTGGGCTAAACTTTGCCATTGCTTGAGCCTAGAAAATAAAAAAGATAACTGAACGGACAAACCATGTCGCTCAGGATCTTGATAAAACAGCTCCAAAAAGGGGTTGTCATCAATGTCTTCTAGCAGCAAGCTTGCATTGAGTTTGTTTGCTAATCCTTGGGCTAAAGTTGTTTTGCCTACACCAATACCACCTTCAATAGCAATGTGGTTGAGGTTTAATGCTGAAGTTGCCATGCTTCTCCTTTGTGCAGCTTTTCACCCGCATCCGTAAGGTTTGTTATCATTGTAGAGAGACTCTCCCCAGTGACAGGATGTACCCAGAATGGCGCAATGTCCATGAGTGGCTGTAAGACAAACAGCCGAGATTGTGTTTCAGGATGGGGTAGTTTTAAGTCGGCTTGTGTTGATATGCGCTGTTCATAAGTAATTAAATCAAGGTCTAATGTTCGTGAACCCCAGTGTTCAATGCGTTTGCGATGATGCAAGGCTTCAATCCGATGCAGTTCAGCCAGTAGGGTGGGGGCAGGCAGTTGCGTATGCACATGAATCGCTGCATTCCAATAGTCTGGTTGAGGGTCGCTGTTTGGCATGGTTAAGGCAGGTGTGTGATAAAGTTTAGATATTGCAATAATGTTGCATGTTTCCTTTAATGCATCACAAGCTGTTTGGAATGTTTGTTTTACATCGCCAAGGTTTCCACCCAAGGCAATAAAAGCACTGTTCACAGAGAACTTCTCCTTTATTAATCAGTGAGACTGACTATTCATAATCGCGCTGGATATTGCAAGGGATAAAAAGCGGTTGACGGATAGGTAATTAATCCCTAAGTTTCGCCGCCTTCCAAAGTTGGGAGAAGTTTTAAATGTCGGGGCGTAGCGCAGCCTGGTAGCGCATCTGGTTTGGGACCAGAGGGTCGGGTGTTCGAATCACCCCGCCCCGACCATTTAAAAACAACCTTGGTCTGCTGGAATTAAGCGCCTGTAGCTCAGCTGGATAGAGCAACGGACTTCTAATCCGTAGGCCGCAGGTTCGAATCCTGCTAGGCGCGCCATTCGGCAACCGTTTCAAGAACTATGGTGGACGTAGCTCAGTTGGTAGAGCCCCGGCTTGTGATGCCGGTGGTCGCGGGTTCGAGCCCCGTCGTCCACCCCAGTTTCTGTTCTCATTTAATTCTTTATAATCATTAACTTATAGCGTTTTTTGGCATCTGTCAAAGAATGCTCTTTTTTATGCTTTTTCGCTGGGGCCTTAGCAGGGCCCTAATAGAGCCCAAAAATCATTGCTTTAATAATACCTGAGCAAACAACTTGAGTATTAGCCTACAATTTTAAACTCTATTGTTGATAAATTAAGGCTCCAACGCCTACTCTGGTTCGTCTGGATAAAATTCCAATAGTTTACCTGGAGAGCACTCAAAGTATTTACATAATGCGTTTATTGTATCCGTGTTTGTATTATAACCAGGGATATTGGATATTCTCGAAAGCGTAGGTTGTGACAGCCCAGTTTTTTTTGCTACCTCTTTGAGCGGTATTTTTCTTTTTTCAGAAAAGCCTTTGTCATCCAACATTTGAGTTAATCGAATTCTAATCATAGTTACCTCTAACAAGTCACATAATTATAATTAATTAGTAATGTGTCAAAATTATTCATATAAGAATAATTAATATCACATTTGACACGAAGGAATTATGTGATACAATATTTCATATATGAATAAATAAACATTCATATGAATACTAATTACATTGGAGTCAATGATGAATGAAACATACTTAACAACAGAAGAACTATCACAAAGGATAAAATATGACCCAAGAACGATTCGCGACAGCCTTAAAGATTCTGTGCTGCTCGAAGGTGTTCATTATTTTCGTCCATTTGGTGGCAGAAAGATTTTATACATTTGGGAAACGATTGAACAGGATATGTTTAGTCAATCCAACGCTCAGGCTAATATGATCCCTATGGGGAATGGGGGTGTTTGTCATGGCTAGTGTGAGAGCTCGGAGTAATAACAAAAAACTTTTTTTTGATTTTCAATATATGGGTCGGCGATGCAGGGAATATACACAACTCACGGATACTCCCGCTAACCGTAAGAAACTTCAGCGGGTTTTGGATAAAATGGAAGCTGAGATGACTTTGGGAACATTTAATTATGCTGATTATTTTCCCAATAGTCCGCGTGTTCAACAATTTGAACATCAGCAAAGTAGAATCCAAACGCGTCTGTCAAATTCGCCAACATTCAAAGAGTTTGCGGCACTTTGGTATGATGAAATGAGTATTCAGTGGCGCAAGACCCATAAGCTTGGGGTAAAAGATATTTTAGACCAGTATTTATTAGAATGGTTTGGAGAAAAAGGCGTTAGCTGCATCACCAAAACAGATATTCTCGCATTTCGGTCTTCTCTCGCCAAAGTTCAGAACCGAAGTGGAAAGTCTCTGTCAGCATCACGAATTAACCATATCATGACGCCATTGCGCATGATACTCAATGAAGCAGCTAACAGGTTTGAGTTTAGCTCGGCTTATCATGGAATCAAGTCTCTCAAAGTTCCACGCACGGATGTTGAACCGTTTACACTTGAAGAAGTGATGTTGATTTTAAAGCATGTCCGCCCTGACTTTAAGAATTATTATACGGTTCGTTTCTTCACAGCCATGCGAACATCAGAAATTGATGGGCTGCAATGGCAGTATGTGGACTTTGAGCGGCGACAAATTCTTATTCGCCAAGCCTTGGTGATGGATGAGCTGATTTATACCAAGAATGATGGCTCATATCGGGCGATTGATATGTCGGAGACAGTTTTTCAAGCGTTAAAGCAACAGCAAGAAGCCACGGGTGATATGCCTTTTGTGTTTTGCAACAGTAAGGGTGGTTCTTTAATGCACCGCAATGTTACGCGTCGTGTCTGGCATCCACTGCTTAGACACTTAGGGCTAAGGGCTAGGCGACCTTATCAAACACGGCATACAGCAGCGACCTTGTGGCTAGCAGCAGGTGAAAGCCCTGAATGGATTGCTAGACAGATGGGGCATACCACCAGTGAGATGCTGTTTCGCACATACTCCAGATATATCCCTAACCTGACTCGACAAGATGGATCAGCTTTTGAACGATTATTGGCGCAACACAGTACAGAGGAGAACAGCCATGAATGAATATAAAGAAAAATATCAAGACCATTATGAATTGGTGAAAGATTTGACAGCAAGCATAATGTTATCGTTACACGCTTCACCTATTTTTAATTTTGGAGCTGCACTTGGTTTTCCTCAAGCTCGCTCAGGCACAGAGGCAGTTGCGCTATGGGTTGAGGTGTTTTGGGTTCATTACACCAGTACGGCACCAACATCATCATCTGAGCTGTTTTGTTTGTCTGGTAAAATGGCATTGGATATTAACTTAACGATTACCGACTATTATGGACATCGAGATTGGCAGCGCGTCGCTGAATATCCTAATCAGTAGTAAGATTAATTTCATTTGCCCTTGATGTTTCAAGTGATAACGGGATGTGAACATCAAGGGTAATCATGAAGTTGTCCAAGATTGAGTGCGATCGAATTACATCAAATATTATAAGCTTGAGAAGCAAGCGCGAATTCGAGCAATGGCGGGTGATTTATTCAATCAAATGTATGAATTGAACCAAGTGTATTTTGATACAAGAAAGGTGTCTGTAGTTGCTGACCGCTAGGGGGGGATAAGCTTAATGGAGTAAAGGCATTGTAATTTAAGGAGGATGATGTAAACCAAGTTGTCATACTCAAGCATCAACTATAAATGAAGGTGGCATTAAAAAACATTTAAGATAGCTTAAGTTGTTGTTTTCTATGTATATTGATGCGTTGGCATAAGGTCTGCTCTATTTAAGCCTGTTAATGGGCAACAGATATTCTCCTGTTTCCTGTCAGGTTTAAATTTAAAGAGGAGCATCTATGGCAAAGATAGAAACGTTTTATGAAGTGATGCGCAGACAAGGGATTACACGACGTAGTTTCCTGAAATACTGTAGCCTTACGGCAGCATCATTGGGGTTGAGCCCCGCTTTTGCACCAAAAATTGCACATGCAATGGAAACAAAACCAAGGCTTCCCGTGTTGTGGTTACATGGGCTTGAGTGTACATGTTGCTCTGAATCATTTATCCGTTCAGCTCACCCTTTGGCAAAAGATGTGATTCTTTCGATGCTGTCACTTGATTATGATGATACCATCATGGCTGCTGCAGGGCATCAGGCAGAATCAATTATTGAAGAAACGATAAAAAAATATGATGGTAACTTCTTGCTTGCTGTTGAGGGGAATGCACCGCTAAACCAAGATGGGATGTCCATGATTATTGCGGGCAAGCCGTTCTCTGAGCAATTGAATCATGTATCCAAACACTGTAAAGCGATTATTTCTTGGGGTTCATGTGCATCATGGGGTTGTGTACAAGCAGCTGCACCAAACCCAACACATGCTGTACCAACACATAAACATCCTGGTATTGCCAATAAGCCGATTATTAAAGTTCCTGGTTGCCCTCCAATTGCAGAGGTGATGACTGCTGTTATTGCATACATGATTACCTTTGACAAGATTCCTTCTTTAGACCGCCAAGGTCGTCCAAAAATGTTTTATAGTCAGCGTATCCATGACAAATGTTACCGCCGCCCGCATTTTGATGCAGGTCAATTTGTTGAAGAGTTTGATGATGAATATGCGCGTAAAGGTTATTGCTTATATAAAGTGGGTTGTAAAGGTCCAACGACATACAATGCATGTTCAACCATTCGCTGGAATGAAGGCACTTCCTTCCCTATTCAAGCAGGTCATGGCTGCATTGGTTGTTCGGAAGATGGATTTTGGGATAAAGGTAGCTTTTATGACCGTTTATCAGGGATTCACCAGTTTGGTATTGAATCCAATGCCGATGAAGTGGGTGGAACCGCCGCTGCCATTGTAGGTGGTGCAATCGCTGTGCATGCAGCAGCCTCAGCAATTAAATCTGCAACCAATAAAGCAGATCAAGGAGACAAATAATGAGCGTAACAACAACTCCGAATGGGTATACTTTAGATACTGGTGGACAACGTGTTGTTGTTGACCCTGTGACACGCATTGAAGGACACATGCGTTGTGAAGTCAATGTGGATGCAAACAATGTTATTACCAATGCAGTCTCGACAGGAACCATGTGGCGTGGTTTAGAAGTGATTCTTAAAGGGCGTGACCCTCGCGATGCTTGGGCATTTGTGGAGCGTATTTGTGGTGTGTGTACAGGTTGTCATGCCTTGACCTCTGTTCGCGCAGTGGAAGATGCACTAGATATTAAAATTCCATACAATGCATTCTTGATTCGTGAAATGATGGCGAAGACATTGCAAGTTCATGACCATGTGGTGCATTTCTATCATCTTCATGCATTAGACTGGGTAAACCCTGTGAATGCACTCAAAGCAGACCCTAAGGCCACATCTAAGCTTCAACAATTGACTGGCCCTAATCATCCGAATTCTAGTCCAGGCTATTTCCGAGATGTGCAAACCCGCATTCGTAAATTTATTGAGTCAGGTCAGCTTGGTCCGTTTAAAAATGGATATTGGGATAATCCAGCATACAAATTAAGTCCAGAAGCAGATTTGATGGCAGTAACACATTACCTTGAAGCATTGGATTTACAAAAAGAATTCGTGAAGCTTCATACCGTGTTTGGTGGTAAGAATCCACATCCAAACTACTTGGTTGGTGGTGTTCCTTGTGCTATTAATATGGATGGAGATATGGCTGCTGGTGCACCATTGAATATGGAGCGATTAAACTTCGTTAAAGCACGTATTGATGAAATGAAAGCGTTTAATGATAATGTGTATGTTCCTGATGTGTTGGCGATTGCCAGTTTCTACAAGAAGCAATTGTGGGGTGGTGGTCTTGGTGCGAAAAATGTTATGGATTATGGTGCCTACCCAACTGTCAATTATGACAAATCTACTGATCAACTTCCAGGCGGTGTGATTCTTGATGACAATTGGGATAACGTTATGGAAGTTGACCCACGTGATCCAGAGCAAGTTCAAGAGTTTGTGAACCATTCATGGTATAAATATCCTGATGAAAGCAAAGGTTTGCATCCTTGGGATGGCATTACTGATCCTAATTATGATGTTAGCTCTGCTAAAGGTACGCGTACGAACATTGAAGAAATTGATGAAAATGCGAAGTACTCATGGATTAAAGCACCGCGCTGGCGTGGGCATGCTGTTGAGGTTGGCCCATTGTCGCGTTACACCTTGGCTTATGCTCAAGGTGTTGAGTATGTACAAGACCAAGTTCATAAAAGTGTTGCAGCATTTAATGCATTGGCAGGAACGGATTTGGGCGCAAAACCCATATTGCAATCAACCATTGGTCGTACTTTGGCGCGTGCACTTGAGTCACAATATTGCTCAGATATGATGGTAGATGATTGGCATAGACTCATGGATAATATTAAATCTGGTGATACAGCTACTGCTAATATGGAGAAGTGGGATCCATCTACATGGCCTAAAGAATGTAAAGGTGTTGGTACTGCAGCAGCTCCACGTGGCGGTCTTGGTCATTGGATTCGCATTAAAGATGGTAAAATTGAAAATTACCAATGTGTGGTTCCAACAACTTGGAATGGCTCACCGCGTGATCCAGCTGGAAACATTGGTGCTTTTGAGGCGTGTTTGATTGGTACACCAGTTGAGCGTGCTGAAGAGCCAGTGGAAATTCTGCGTAACTTACACAGCTTCGACCCTTGCCTTGCATGTTCGACGCATGTGATGAGTGAAGAAGGTGAAGAGCTTGTCAGTGCTAAGGTGCGCTAATATGTGCTCGTATTTATTAGCAGATGGTCTTTTGACCATCTGCCAAAGTTTAAGGAGAACTGATTATGTCTGATGCATCAATTTCAAATAATAGATCGCATGAAATCGTTAAACATACGGAATCAGTATATGTGTATGAAGCTCCAGTACGTATTTGGCATTGGGTTAATGCATTGGCAATTACTGTTTTGTGTGTAACGGGCTACTTTATTGGGGCACCACTGCCGACAATGCCAGGTGATCCGAGTTCAAGCTACCTGATGGGGTATATTCGCTTTGCTCACTTTGCATCAGGTTATGTGTTGGCTGTTGGTATGTTGGGAAGAATATACTGGGCATTTGTGGGCAACCACCATGCGAAACAATTGTTTATTCCTCCTGTTACGAAGGAGCACATTAAAGGTATGATTCATGAGACACGTTGGTACGCTTTTTTAGAAAAAGAGTCTGTCAAATGTGTGGGTCATAACCCTTTGGCGCAGGCAGCTATGTTTACGATGTTTGTGTTTGGAACATTCTTTATGATTATCACAGGGTTTGCTTTGTATGGTGAAGGTACGGGCATGGGTTCGTGGCAATATAATATGTTCTCATCATGGGTGATTCCGTTGTTTGGGCAAAGCCAAGATGTGCATACATTCCATCACTTAGGTATGTGGTTCTTAATCATATTTATTATGGCGCATGTTTATGCAGCGATTCGTGAAGATATTATGTCACGACAAAGTATGGTGAGTACCATGATTAGTGGCTGGCGTATGTTCAAGGATAATCGCCCTTGATATAAAAATTTGAACTTCCTCCTGATGTTCAATTGGGGCGGCATGATTTTCATGCCGCCTTTTTTAATGCTTTAAGTTTAGAACTATTTGATAGGGGTTGAGATGTCCAGTGAACAGAATGTAAAAATTGAAAAGTTATTTAATGCACTCATGTCGGTTGATGCACCACCGAGCCAAGAAGATTTTGAGAAAATGGTTGCGAATCAACGTGAGCTAACACCATATTTACTGCATGAGATGGATGCGTTTATTCAAGATCCATTATCGATTGAAGCTAAGGGAAGATCATATATACGGCATATTTTATCAATATTTTTACTTGCATATTTTCGAGAGAAAGCTGCTTTTTCTAAACTTATTCGGCTTGTTTCTCTTGAGAATAAATTGATATTAACATTAACAGGTGAAGTGTTAACGGAAGCCTTAGGGCGACTACTTGCTTCGATGTATCATGGTGATATTAAAAGTATTCAAAGCGTGGTTGAAAATCAGAAGCTAAACCCTTGGATTCGAGCAGGAGCTTTGGATTCGCTTATGGTGTTGTGGAAAGAGGATGTCATTAGTAGGGCTGAAGTGATGCAATACCTTGGTGAGTTGTTAACGAACAAGTTAGAGCGAAATCCTAGTTATGTTTGGGATGCTGTAGCGTTGATTGCATATGACTTGCATCCTAAGGAGTTGGAGCGGCAGCTTACTCAAGCCATTGAAGATAAGCTTATAGAGCCCGTTGTGCTTAGCCACCTGTCTTTAGCGGATTGTTTGGCTCAGCCTTTTCAGGATGCTTTAAAGTTAAAGGATAATGTGGTTGATGGGTTTATGAAGTCTCCATTTGAGGAGTTGAGTTGGTGGCTATACCCAGATAGGAAGTTACTGCAAAAAGGTAAGGATTATGAGGCTTTGGATGTGCCTATTGTAGATAAAGATGTGATCCCTGGTGAGCGGGTTTCGCCTATGGGTTGGCGTTCAGCGACTGTTGTTCGTGGCACCAAGAAGTTAGGACGAAATGAGCCTTGTTTGTGTGGCAGTGGTAAGAAATATAAAAAGTGTTGTCTGAATCAATAAGAGACTGTTTATGCAAACTTTATTTGCGACTTTAGTATTTATATACGCTAACAAGTGGCGAATTATTGTCTATATGGATACTAAGTATTCACATGAGGTAACTATGGAAAATTTAGTGTCCACTTTGTGGTTAAATTATCTTTACGAACCTTAAAAAAATCCAATAAAACAAAGGTATAATTCCTGTTCAGTGAATTGGCAGGGGCTGTGCTTTATATACTTGAGTGGAATGCTTGGTTATGGAGGAATGAGTGAGCGAACAGAAAAAGGTCTTGGTCTTAGGTATAGGTAATATTCTTTGGGCAGATGAAGGTTTTGGTGTACGTGCGCTTGAGTATTTACAAAGTCATTATGAGTTTCCAGAAAATGTAACCCTTTTGGATGGCGGCACGCAAGGCGTATATTTGGTTCAAGATGTGAGAGATGCTGACATTCTAATTGTTTTTGATGCGATTGATTATGGGCTTGAGCCTGGAACTCTAAAAATTATTGAGAATGAAGATGTACCTAAGTTTATGGGTGCAAAAAAAGTAAGTTTGCATCAAACGGGGTTCCAAGAAGTTTTAGCCTTGGCAGACATGATGGGCGACTATCCTGAACAAATTATCCTTATTGGTGTCCAGCCTGAGTATATTGAAGATTTTGGTGGAAGTTTGCGGCCTGTTGTGAAAGCACAAATAGAGCCTGCCGTTGAACAAGCATTAGCATTTATGGATGCCAATGGTATTGGCTATACCAAGCGAGCCGAGCCTTTTGTCCCCAGTGATTTTAGTGAAGATGCTATTCTTACTATGAATAATTATGAACAAGGCCGCCCAAGCGAAGTTGAGGCGTGTCGTATGGGTGATGACAGAGTCCTGGCTTCAGATGAGTTTCGTGTGACAGAGCCTGAGTTAGCAAAGGTGGGTGATAGCCCAGTGCAAGTTGATGTGGATCACCACTTGGATAAATACCGCTAATGTGCCTTGGTATTCCAATGCAAGTTGTTACGGTGCTAAGTGAACATGTCGCTTATTGCCAAGGTATGGGGAAACAAAAAAATATTGATATGAGCCTTGTCGGTGAGCAGCCCGTGGGAACGTGGGTGATGACATTTCTTGATGCTGCACGAGAAGTGGTTGATGAAGATAAGGCTTTGCAGGTGACGAATGCACTTGAGGCTGTGAATTTGGCTATGGGCAGCGATGCGACTGGTATCGATGAATTATTTGCAGATATTATTGATAGAGGGCCACAGCTTCCGCCACATCTGCAAACCGAAGTAACGAAGGAGTAGTTTAAATGTATACACCATTAATTGATGAAATGATTGAGAAACATGGTTATCCCGTGCTGACAGAAGAATCGCTGCAAGACTTTCAAAAGGAACATAAAGATGTGGTGTTGTTTTTCACTGAGAATGCAAACAATTACCCTGAAAGTAATGATGTGGCAATTATTCTTCCTGAAATTATGAAAGTATTTGAGGGTCAATTAATGCCTGCAGTGATTAGCCGTGAGAGTGAACGCCCATTACAGCGTAAGTATCGATTTAAAGGTTATCCAGCATTGGTGTTTCTGCGTGATGGTGAATATGTAGGTACGATTTCAAAAGTGCGGGACTGGCTTGAATATATTGATGAGTTTAAAACCATGTTGGCAACAGCACCAACCCCGCCACCTGCATTTGATTTAGATAATGTTTGCCCTGGCTCCGCGCCAGCTAAAGTTTAAGGAGCTTAACATGACAGATATTCATATTCCTATTGCCATGATTGGTGTTGGTTCACAGCCTGAAAGTACAGATGGTAAAACGCTAGAATTTATCCCTATGCCACATGAGATGAGTGTATTTGAAGTGTCGAATATGCCCGAACCAGAGGATGTTGCCAATCTTCAAGAAGGTATGCAGGCGCTTCGCTTGGTGCGAGATGCGCTGAAGAATTATAAATTGAATGATAAGTTGACTATGATTGATATTACAGGTTTGGATGATCAAAATCGCGCATGGGTTAACACTATGCTAGGTCATGGTGAAGTGAGCGTAATTTATCAAGGTGGAATGCGTACTGAAATCCAAGAGTCCGTGTTTGCAGGTGTTTGGCGTATTATTTATTTGGACGCTGATAGAAATATCGTTAAAGACTTTATTGAAATTGCCAGTATTCCTGAAATTGTGGTGAATTCATCATTTGTTAAAGCAAAAACTAAACTTGAATATGACCCCGCAAATTTACCCGAGCGTGTGATGAATGCTCCTGCATTGATTACAGAACTCAATGACAAAGTTGCAACATGGAAAGAAGGTGATGAGCCGCATGTTATTAATTTCAGCTTGCTGCCGCAAACAGAAGAAGACTTGGTGTTTTTGGATAAGCTGTTGGGCTCAGGTCCTGTGGTTATCTTATCTCGTGGCTATGGCAATTGCCGTATCGCCTGTACAGAGACTAAAAATGTATGGTGGGTCAAATATTTTAACTCAGAAGATAAGTTGATATTGGATACCCTTGAAATTAGTACCATTCC
Source organism: Ghiorsea bivora (assembly GCF_000744415.1). Lineage (NCBI taxonomy): Bacteria > Pseudomonadati > Pseudomonadota > Candidatius Mariprofundia > Mariprofundales > Ghiorsea > Ghiorsea bivora. The sequence goes on along the minus strand of NZ_JQLW01000005.1, from coordinate 87,890 downwards.
TGAAGTGGCTTGTGCTGCCCAAGAAGATATTCGAGATAGTTATGACAGGTTTGTTGAAGTGATGGAACTCTACGATAATGAGTGATGATACCTTTTTTAACTCGTATGGTGGAGATAGTGGGAAAATCGCAGATGATGCCATTTTAGAGTGTAAGATTTGCTGGTACCAATATAAACCTGATGAAGGTGATGATTACTGGCAAATTGAGCCGGGCACACCTTTTTCAGAACTTCCTGAACATTGGAAGTGTCCAGAATGTGACGGAAGAAAAGAAGATTTTATGGTTGTGTTAAGGGATAAATAAGATGCAGCTCAAGTCTTTAACGCCTATGGGTGCGGCGTATCACTTGGAACAACTGTATGATGATATTCGAGTAAATCGAATGACAGATATTCCCATATTGAATGATAAATTAAAAGTGCAAGCTGTGGGGTTCCGTGAGTGGAATCAACATGTGTTAGGTGTGTTAATTACACCATGGTTTATGAACCTGATGTTACTACCTACTGAGAATACGGACTGGTCAACTTATGGTGTAGGAAGTAAGCATAGTTATACATTTGAAGCAGGTTCATTTGAATTTATTGTGGGAGAAGAAGAACGCTTAGGTAAATACATGAGCTGTTCCATGTTTTCACCCATGTTTGAGTTTGTAGACCATGAAGCGGCTGTACAAACAGCCGAGGCGATTGTTATTGGTATGTTCAATGCGGAAAACAAAGAGGTGTTAGGCTCAGAACCTTGGGATGAACAACATGAGTCTGCAAGTAAAGAAAGTTCGAGCATGGTCGAAACGGTGCTGGATGGCGTGCAAACAGTAGGCGCTGTAGCTAAAGAAAGTTTAGAAAAACCCATGTCGCGTCGCGAATTGCTGCGCGGTGGTTTTTTTAGAAATGTAAAAAATAAAACTTAAAAGGAAGTATGGCACAATGATGAAAGGCTATAATCTTACGAATATTGGTACACCATTGAAGGTATTGTTTACCAGTTACTTATGTGTAGTTGGCATTGGCTATCTGATGGCAGTCACACAAATTTTATTAACGCATGGTATGGCTGATGGCAAGTTTGGTTTGTCTGTGGATGATATTGTATACAGTTATTATGGTAATCGTACGGGCACATTGATTGAAAACAAATTGAATGGTTCGATGAAAGATATGGCAGATGAGCCAGATAGGGTAACGATTATCAAATGGGTTCGTGATGGTGCTAAAGAATCAACTTTTGAGTCCAGCGGTGCCAAAATGGTGTTTGAAAATACATGTATTGCCTGTCACTCTGAAGAAGCAGGCATGGGTCTTCCTGATTTTACAAAGTTTGAAAACATTAAAGAACGCGCAAAGCAAGATACTGGTGCAAGTGTTAAATCGCTAACACGAGTTTCGCATATTCACTTGTTTGGTATTGCCTTTATCTTTTTCTTTGTAGGCGCAATTTTTGTCTTTGCGACCAGTGTGCCTGTTTGGTTGAAGTCAGCGGCAATTGCTATGCCTTTTGTATCACAAATTATGGATATTTCATCATGGTGGCTAACCAAGTTTGACCCTGTGTTTGCATGGTTGGTTATGATTGGTGGTAGCGGCATGGGTTTAGCATTTGCCTTTATGTGGTTTGTTTCAGTATATGAGATGTGGTTTAGAAAACACGAGGATTCATCTGTCATTGATGAGCATTGATTGATGGGTTTAGAAGGCAATGTATCTATTTCACTGTTGCTTGCGAACCAAGGTGTTCAGCAAGCAGTGGTGAAGTCGCAACGACCATTACTGGCTCAAGCGCTTCTTGCTGGTACGAATGCAAAGCAAGCACCACAAAAGGTTGGGATGGTGTTTAACTTGTGCGCAAAAGCTCAAGCCTCAGCAGCGGCGTTTGCGGTTGAGCAAGCGATGCAAACAGAATCGTTTCGTGAGGCTTGTGGTGTACGGGCGCAGTTAGTGCGTATGGAATTAATGCGTGAGCATTTATGGCGTATTTGTTTGGATTGGCCAGTGCTTAGGGGGCTTTCTGCTAACCATGCGTTGATGAAACAAGTGTTGGGTTTAGATAAAGATTGGGAAACCTGTTTGGATGCAAACAAACAAGCCTTTGTTTGTGGTGAAGATGTGGTTAAACCATCAAGAAGCAAAGCATCCAAGGTTGCCATGAAGTTAGGCACCTTGCTCAAAGAACAGGTGTTTTATATGCCACCCAAAGCTTTTTTTGAGTGTAAGGGAGCAGAAGAGTTTTTGCTGTGGGCGCAGTACACACAGTTAAATGCACCGCAACTTATACAATACTTGGTCACACAAGCTTGGCAGGGTTCAGGTTCAACGGATACGCAAGCCTTGCCTGCATTTGAAACAGTATGGTTAGAACAAGTTTTGTCATCCGATTATGCTGATGGCTTTATGCAGGCTCCAAGCATTGATGCTAAAACTTATGAAAGTACACCCTATGCAAGACAACGGTCACACCCATTGATTGTGGAATTGGAGCAGAAATTTGGCGTGGGTCTACTGACTCGTTTTGCAGCGGTTTTATTGGAACTTGCCAAGACGTATTTGGATTTAGAAAAGGCATTGATGCAGTCTGAATCCAGATGTGATGCGGTGGGAAGTGCGCCTGATAAGACGGGTTTTGGTGCAGTGGAAGCTGCGCGTGGTCGCCTGCTACACAGGGTTGTTTTGGATGCTGAAAACAAGGTTGAAACTTACCAAATCGTTGCGCCAACGGAGTGGAACTTCCATCCTGATGGTGTGTTAAAACGAGCATTGGAAACGTTGCAAGGTGATGCTAAATCCATTGAACAACAAGCCAAACTATTGATTCATGCTATGGACCCTTGTGTTGCATTTGAATTAGAGGTGAGCCATGCATGAAATGTCACTGTGCGAAGGCGTGTTAACCGTTTTGGAAGATAGCGCCAAGCAACAAGGGTTTAAAAAAGTTAAAAAAGTTTGGCTAGAAATTGGCGTATTATCGGGTGTGGAACATGAAGCCATGTTGTTCAGTTATGATGTGGTGGTCAAAGGTTCGGTTGCTGATGGTTCAACACTGGAAATTATTGAACTACCAGCGCAGGCTTGGTGTATGCAGTGTATGAATGAAGTTGAAATTACAGGTCGGGGTGAACCATGCCCGTCTTGTGGTAGTTATCAGTTACAAATATCCAGTGGCGATGAGCTGCGGATTAAAGAATTGGAGGTGGAGTGATGTGTACAGTTTGCGGATGCAGTGAAGGTGAAACAACCATTGAAGGAGCGGCACACAGCCACAGTCATGATCATGAACACCCACACGACCACAGTCATGACCATTCCCATGACCACACCCATGACCACACCCATGAAGGACACTCTCACGATCATGAGCATCATCACCATGATGATAAAACACATGATTACGGACAAGGTCCAGCCCATGCTCATGCACCTGGCTTAAGTCAAAGCCGCATGGTGCAAATTGAGCAAGATATTTTGGGTAAAAACAATCAATATGCCAATGAAAACCGCAGTTATTTTGCAGAACATGCGATTTTGGCACTCAACCTTGTTTCAAGTCCAGGCTCGGGTAAAACAACATTGCTCACCAAAACATTAACCGACTTAAAAGGTACATTAGCTTTATCTGTGATTGAGGGCGACCAACAAACCGCCAATGATGCCGATAGAATCCGTGAAACAGGTGTCAAAGCATTGCAAATCAACACGGGCAAAGGCTGCCATTTGGATGCGCACATGGTGGGTCATGCCATGGAGCCACTTGCGCCTGAAGATAAGAGTGTATTGTTCATCGAAAATGTGGGCAATTTGGTTTGCCCTGCCGCATTTGATTTGGGTGAAGCGCATAAGGTTGCGATTTTATCGGTGACTGAAGGTGAAGATAAACCGCTGAAATACCCTGATATGTTTTATGCCGCAGATTTGATGATTTTGAATAAAATTGATTTGCTTCCTTATTTGAACTTTGATGTTGAGAAGTGCATGGCATATGCACGCCGCGTTAATCCGAGCATTAAAATTATCCAAGTATCAGCCACCACGGGTGAAGGTATGGACACATGGTATCAATGGATTCAAGCCACGCATCAAATCGCCATGATTGGTTATCAACCCAAGCTTGCTTCTGTGGATGCAGATGCCAAAGCAGCATAAAGGAGCATTGATATGTGTTTAGCGATTCCAGCAAGAATTGTTGCCATTGATGAAGCCACAGATATGGCAACCGTCACCTTAGGCAATGTCAAAAAAGATATTTCCATTGCTTTGATTGAAGATGTTAAAGTGGATGAGTATGTATTGCTGCATGTGGGTTATGCCCTGCACAAAATATCTGAAGAAGAAGCGGCACGCACACTTGAAATGTTTGATGAAGTTGAGCTGATGGAAGAATTTACAGGCGAGACAACTGAGGTTGCACCATGAAATATGTTGATGAATTCCGTGATGGGAAATTAGCCCGCAAACTTAGCAAAGCCATTGCACAAGAAGCTGATGACAATCGCACTTATAACTTGATGGAGTTCTGCGGTGGACATACCCATGCGATTTTCCGTTATGGTGTGCAAGACTTGATGCCTGAGAACGTCAAATTCGTGCATGGTCCAGGCTGCCCTGTTTGTGTATTGCCCATTGGGCGTATTGATAATGCCATTGCTTTGGTTGAAGATAATGATGCCATTCTTTGCACCTATGGCGATATGATGCGTGTGCCTGCTTCTGGTCGAAAAAGCCTGCTCAAAGCCAAAGCGGCGGGTGCAGATGTGCGCATGGTGTATTCTACGCAAGATGCCTTGAAATTGGCGCGTGAGTTTCCCGATAAAGAAGTGATTTTCTTTGCCATTGGTTTTGAAACCACCACGCCACCAACGGCTGTGGCTATTAAACAAGCGCAAGCTCAAGGCTTGAAGAATTTCACCGTTTTCTGTAATCATGTGTTAACACCTGCGGCGATTCAGCATATTTTGCAGTCGCCTGAAGTGCGTGAAATGGGTGCTGTTTCGATTGACGGGTTCTTTGGCCCTTCGCATGTGAGTTCGGTGATTGGTACAGAACCGTATGAATTTTTTGCAGAAGAATTCCAACGCCCTGTGGTGATTGCAGGATTTGAACCTTTGGATGTGATGCAATCTGCCTTGATGTTGATTAGCCAGCTTAATGAAGGTCGTTCCGAAGTTGAAAATGAATATACCCGTGTGGTGACACGCGAAGGCAACCTCAAAGCTCAAGCTTTGGTGGCTGAAGTGTTTGAATTACGCCGTGAATTTGAATGGCGTGGTTTGGGTATGGTTCCTTATTCAGCATTGTCGATTAAAGAAGAGTTTGCTGAATTTGATGCAGAAGTGCGTTTCTCCGTCCCTAAAATCGTGGCGTATGATGTAAAAGGTTGTGAATGCCCTTCGATTCTTAGGGGTGTGAAAAAACCAACCGATTGTAAATTGTTTGGCACAGTGTGTACGCCTGAAAACCCAATGGGCTCATGTATGGTTTCATCCGAAGGCGCATGTGCTGCATATTGGTCGTATGGTCGCTTCCGCCAGCCTGATGTGAAAGGTGGCAAAGTGATTAAGATTGAGAAAGAGGCGGCATAAGCATGGCAGAAAAACGATTTCCTATGAAGCTTAACCTCAAAAATGGTCAAGTTGAAATGGTACATGGCAGTGGCGGCAGAGCCATGGCGCAGTTGATTGAAGAAATTTTTGTCAAACACTTCAACAATGACTTGCTCAACCAAGGCAACGACCAAGCTTTGTTCCATGTGGATGCTGGGCGTATGGTGATGAGTTGTGATGGGCATGTGATTTCACCTTTATTTTTTCCAGGTGGTGATATTGGTTCGCTCTCGGTGCATGGCACCGTCAATGATGTTGCGATGTCTGGTGCAAAACCACTTTATCTTTCTGCGAGTTTTATCATCGAAGAAGGTTATCCATTGGCAGACCTAAACCGTATTGTGGAAAGCATGGCTGCGGCGGCGAAGAAAGCAGGTGTTATGATTGTCACAGGTGATACCAAAGTGGTTGAGCGTGGTAAAGGTGATGGCGTGTTTATCACCACCACGGGTGTTGGCGTTGTGCCTGAAGGTGTCAATATTTCAGGCGATAAGGCGCAAGCTGGTGATGTGATTTTGGTTAGCGGCACGATGGGCGACCACGGTGTAGCGATTATGTCTAGCCGTGAAGGTTTAGAGTTTGAAACTGAAATCTTATCTGATTCTGCGGCATTGAATGGTTTGATTACTGAAATGGTTGAAGCTGTGCCTGAAATTCACTGTTTAAGAGACCCGACCCGAGGTGGTTTGGCTACAACCTTAAATGAAATTGCCCAGCAATCGGGTGTAGGTATGCAGTTAATCGAAGATGATGTGCCTGTGCATGAAGATGTGAAAGCTGCATGTGAATTGTTGGGTTTAGACCCCATGTATGTTGCCAATGAAGGTAAGTTGATTTGCATTTGTGCCCCTGAACATGCGGATACCTTGCTCAAAGTGATGCAAAACCATGAATATGGTAAACATGCAGCCATTGTTGGCAAAGTGGTGGAAGATGAGCACGGTTTTGTGCAAATGGAAACCACATTTGGTGGCTCACGCATTGTCGATTGGTTGGCTGGCGAACAGCTACCTAGGATTTGCTAAGGTACTATGCGAATTTTGCTGCTGACCCACGCTTTTAATAGCCTTACCCAAAGGCTGTTTGTGGCATTGCAGCAGGATAAACATGAGGTCACCATCGAGTTCGACATCAATGATGAAACAGCGCAAGAAGCCATTGATTTGTTTCAGCCTGACTTGATTGTTGCACCTTATTTGAAGCGAGCCATTCCCGATTCGATTTGGCAAAATCATACATGTTTGATTGTTCACCCTGGCATTGTGGGCGATAGAGGCCCTTCATCTTTGGACTGGGCGATTATCAATAGAGAAAAAACTTGGGGTGTCACTGTGCTTCAAGCCAATGCCGAGATGGATGCGGGCGATATTTGGGCAAGTATTGAATTTGAGATGCGTGATGCCACCAAAGCCAGTATTTACCGCAATGAAGTGACCACGGTCGCCGTACAAGCTGTGCAACAAGCGGTTAAACATTTTAAAGACTCCGAATTTAAACCAACACCCTTAAAACAAAAGCTTTTATCTGCCAAAGGAAAGCTGCGCCCTTTGATGGCGCAAAATGTGCGACGAATCAATTGGCAGCAGGATGATACCGAAACGGTATTACGCAAAATCAGGTGTGCGGATGGTTTTCCAGGTGTGCGTGATGAATTATTTGGTCGGGAAGTGTTGATTTATGATGCACACATTGCCAAGGGTTTACGGGGCAAAGCAGGTGAGGTTATTGCCAAGTCTGGACTTGCAGTTTGCAAGGCAACCATGGATGGTGCTATCTGGGTTGGACATGTTAAAGACAAAGCTCAGGAGCATCCCTTTAAGCTGCCAGCAACCCTTTTATTTAAAGCGCAATGCAAGGACTTATACGAAGTCCCATCCAGTGAAGGTTATCAAGAGATTTTGTATGAGGAAAATATGGGTGTGGGCTATATCCACTTCCCATTCTATAATGGTGCAATGAGCACTCAGCAATGCAAAGACTTGCTTAAGGCATATAAGGAAGCTACGCAACGAAAAACCAAGGTGATTGTATTGATGGGTGGCTCTGACTTTTGGTCCAATGGTATTCATTTAAATATGATTGAGGCGGCAAAAAGTCCTGCGGATGAATCATGGGCAAATATCAATGCCATGAATGATTTATCTGAAGCGATTATTCAAACGACTTCGCATATGGTTATCTCTGCTATGCAGGGGAATGCTGGAGCTGGTGGCGTGTTTCTAGCACGCGCGGCTGATGAAGTTTGGGCGCATGAGCATGTGATTTTGAACCCGCATTATAAAGATATGGGCAACCTATTTGGCTCTGAATATTGGACTTATTTATTACCTAAGTATTGCGGCGAAGCGCATGCTAAGCGAATTACTCAAGCCCGCTTACCTATGGGGGTCGCTGAAGCCAAGGACTTAGGCTTGGTGGATGATGTTATGGTGGGTGAAAAAGGTTGTATGCAGGCTAGGGTCAGGGAAAAAGCAAGAGGTTTAGCGAGCAGTGAAGGTTTAAAGTTGTTTTTACGTAAGAAGAGAAAGCAACGTCAACAAGATGAAGCTGCCAAACCTTTGGCAGTTTATCGCGAAGAAGAACTAAGGCGCATGAAAAAGAACTTTTATGGCTTTGACCCTAGCTACCATGTGGCAAGATATAACTTTGTTTATAAAGTCTGTAAGTCGCGTACCCCGTTAACACTAGCTAGTCACCGTAACATAAGGGCAATGCAAACAAGGAGGGCGGCATGAGTGAAATATTACCATCCATTTTATTGGTGGATGATGAAATCCGTGTTTTAGAATCGCTGAAACGTTTGCTGGAAGATGATTTTGATGTGCACATCGCTACTTCTCCTGATGAAGCCATGATGGTGATGACAGATGAGTGGATTCAAGTGGTTATTTCTGACCAACGCATGCCTGTGATGACAGGTGTTGAATTTTTGCAAGAGGTTCGAGGGCGTTTCCCCGAAGTGATTCGCATTATCATTTCTGGATACACCGACTCTGAAGATATTATCACCGCCATCAATGAGGCGGGTATTCATCAATATATTACCAAACCTTGGGATCCTAATAACTTGTTGCTAACAGTACGCAATGCTGTGCGTTTGTTTGAACTGCACCGGGAAAACCAACAATTATCAACAGAGCTAAAAATGTTACCAACTTCTGTTGAAGAAGGTTTACAAGAAATTCGTCAACGTCTGATAAACTCTTATGATGTGGACTATGGTATTGTGCGTGCGCCAGATAGCTGTATGAACCAAGTGTGTGATGTGATTCGTCAGGTCGCAACATTTGATGTGTCGGTATTGTTGATGGGTGCTTCGGGTGTGGGTAAAGAGTTGTCAGCGCGGGCTTTACATTATGGGAGTTTACGCTCAGATAAACCGTTCATTGCAGAGAATTGTGCTGCATTGCCTGATGAATTACTTGAAAGTGAACTATTTGGTTATAAAAAAGGTGCTTTCACGGGTGCAAACACCAGTCGTATAGGTTTGTTTGAAGAGGCGGATGGGGGTACAATTTTCTTGGATGAGATTGGTGATACTACGCCTGCCTTTCAAGTCAAACTACTGCGTGTGCTGCAAGAAGGTGAAATTCGTCCATTGGGTGGCAATGAACGTAAAAAAATCAATGTGCGTATTATTGCAGCCACCAATAAAGATTTAGAGCAAGAAGTCCGTGAAGGGCGATTCCGTGAAGATTTATATTATAGGCTTTCAACATTCAAAATTATGATTCCACCCCTGTCTGAACGCCTGCAAGATGTTCCTTTGTTGGCGCAAGCAGTTTTGACTGATGCGATGCGAGAATTGGGCAAAAAGGTGAAAGGTTTTAGCGATGAGGCTTTAGCGTGTATGCAGGCTTACCATTGGCCAGGCAATGTGCGTGAATTGCAAAATGAAGTCAAACGGATGTTGGTGATGTCAACAGGTGACTATTTGGGTGCAGAGTTGTTGTCACCACAAGTATTAAGAGCAGCGCCCCAAGAGGATGAAGCAGAGTTAGACTGGCTGATGACACAAGAGGGCTCATTGCGTGAACGATTGGATAGCTTGGAAGCTAAGATTGTGAAGGAAGCATTGATTCGCAATCGTTGGAATAAAAGTAAAACGGCAAAAGAACTGGGGCTATCCCGTGTGGGCTTACGCAATAAACTCGAACGGTATGGTTTAGAAAAAGTTGAAACCTTGGACTCACCTGATGATACATTGCAAGTCGTAGAAAGTTGAGTAAATTATAGCCATGCCGCAAGCTCTTTCTCAGCAAATTACCAACACCGCAACCCATGCGATGACACAAGGTAATGAAGAGATGTGGATTGAAGTGATCCAAAAAATGGATGTGGTGTATGCAGATTTATTGCGGTATCAGGTTGAACTTGAAGAGAAAAATGCGGAGTTAGAAGAGGCGCAGCAGTTTATTCGTGGTGTTTTATCTTCAATGACGGATGTGCTGATTGTTTGTGACTTATCAGGCAACGTACAACAGTCTAATTTTGCGCTATCACAACTTTTAGGGTGCAGTGAAAGTGGCTGTACTGGTGTTGCACTAACAACATTATTTGATGAATCTTCACAAGTGAAAATTGAAACATGTTTGGAGCGTATTCGTAAGGGTGCGACAGAAGAAATAGAAGTTTGCATGACTGATGCGCAAGGTATGGCATCGCCCCTCGTGATTCGCTGCTCACCTCGATATGACCATGAAGGTATATTGGTTGGCATGGTTTTGATTGGTCGCCCTGTGGGTGAGTTGCGCAAAGCATATAATGATTTGAACCAAACGCATACCGAGCTTAAGCAAGCGCAAGCGCAACTGGTGCAATCAGAAAAGATGGCATCACTGGGGCGTTTGGTAGCAGGTGTGGCGCATGAGTTGAATAATCCGATTAGCTTTGTGCATAGTAATATGTTTGCCATTAAGAAGTATGGGTATCGTTTGCGTGAATATATTGAGGCATTGCATGAGAAATTGGGTGATAAGCTTGATAAGGATTTACGCAAACGGTTAAAAATTGACCGTATTTTGGATGATATTCCATCCTTAGTTGATGGTGGCTTAGAGGGTACCATGCGTGTCAGCACCATTGTTCAAGATTTGCGCCGTTTTTCCAGTTCACATCGCGAAGAAAAAACAGAGTTTGATGTGCTGGATGTGGTGAGTAATGCTGCCAAGTGGGTGACGCAAACATCAAAAACACGCGCCAAATTATCCATTGAAGGTGAGCACCTGCGTATCCATAGTTATGAAGGGTTTGTGCATCAAGTGTTGGTGAATTTGATTCAAAATAGCTTGGATGCTATGGAAGATAAAGATGAACCTCGCATTGATGTTCGTTGCTTTCAGCAGGGTCATGAGGCTGTGATTACAGTGAAAGATTATGGTGCAGGTATTTCCAAGCAGGATAAATTGAAAATATTTGATCCCTTTTTTACCACCAAAGAGGTGGGTAAAGGCACGGGGCTGGGTTTATATATCAGCTATGGCTTGATTGTAGAGCAGTGTGAAGGGCGTTTGATGGCAGATAATCATGTGGACGGTGGTGCGGTGTTTACCATTGCTTTGCCTTACCAAGCGGATGAAACATGAGCGACCCACTCAATTTGTTATGGCTTCAATCAGGGGGCTGTGGTGGTTGTACCATGTCATTGCTGAATGCGGAGTCGCCTGATGTATTAGGCTGCTTGGATATGGCGGGCATCAACCTTTTATGGCATCCATCGTTAAGCTTAGAAACAGGTTTGCAAGTCACCAATATTTTAAATGATATTGCTGCTGGAAAAATTAAACTGGATATTTTGTGTTTGGAAGGTTCGGTGATTCGTGGCCCGAATAATACGGGTAAGTTTCACATGTTGGCAGGTACGGGAGAACCCATGATGCATTGGGTTGAGCGACTGTCAGCACAAGCTGAATATGTTGTTGCAGTTGGAACATGTGCGGCTTATGGCGGTATCACCGCAGCAGGTGGCAACCCATCCGATGCTTGTGGTATGCAATATGACGGTGAAAAAAAAGGTGGGCTTTTGGGGGCTGATTTTCGCTCCAAGGTAAACATGCCTGTGGTCAATATTGCAGGTTGCCCAACCCATCCCAACTGGGTGACAGACACATTGGCTGAAATTGCTTTGGGTGATTTTAGCGAAGCCAATATGGATAGCTTGGGTAGGCCACGCAGTTATGCTGACCAATTGGTGCATCATGGTTGCACACGGAATGAGTTTTATGAGTTTAAAGCCAGTGCTGAGAAACCCTCGGATTTGGGTTGTATGATGGAGCACATGGGGTGTGTAGGAACGCAAGCGCATGCTGATTGTAACACAAGGCTTTGGAATGGCGAAGGTTCATGTATTCGCGGTGGCTATGCGTGTATTAACTGCACAGCACCAGGTTTTGAAGAACCTGGGCATAATTTTACCCAAACACCCAAAATTGCAGGTATCCCTGTGGGTTTACCAACAGATATGCCTAAAGCATGGTTTGTTGCCTTGGCATCCTTATCCAAAGCAGCAACACCTGAACGATTAAAGAAAAATGCAGTGGCCGACCATATTGAAGTGGCACCAAGTATTCACCTAAAGAACAAACGATGAGGTTGTTATGAGTCGAAGAATTATTGGACCATTTAACCGCGTTGAAGGCGACTTGGAAGTGCAGTTGGATATTGAAGACGGGCAGGTTAATGATGCTTGGGTGGTATCGCCCATGTATCGTGGTTTTGAACAAATGTTGCATGGTAAAAACCCAACAGATGCTATGACTTATGTGCCGCGTATTTGTGGTATTTGCTCTGTTGCACAATCGGTTGCCGCAGCTTATGCCATTGCTGATGCACAAGGTATTCAAATGCCTAAAAATGGTGAGTTAGCTACGAATCTTATTTTAGCCAATGAAAATTTGGCCGACCACCTCACTCATTTTTATATGTTTTTCATGCCTGACTTTACGCGAGATGTGTATCAAAATGAACCTTGGTTTGATACCATGAAAACACGGTTTTACCCAGTCAAGGGTACGGCTGCCAAAGATATGCTGCCTGCCAGAGCTCAATTTATGCATATGATGGGTATGTTGGCGGGCAAGTGGCCACACACCCTATCCATTCAACCTGGTGGAACTTCGCGGGCCATTACTGCTGTGGAAAAGGTGCGGTTGTTGGGTATATTGTATCAGTTTAGAAGCTTCTTAGAAAACACCCTGTTTGGTGATAAGTTAGAGCACATTGCCAATCTATCTTCCAGCAAAGATTTGCAAGCATGGGTGATGCAAAATGAACATCGGCAAAGTGATTTTGGTGCATTCTTAACCATTGCAGACAGTTTGAATTTAGCAGCCATGGGCAATGCCACAGATCATTTCATGAGCTTTGGTGTATACCCCGTTGCTGGTAAAAAGTTATTTGATGCTGGGGTATGGCAAGATGGGATTGCCTCGCCCTTGCAGCCTGAAACCATCAAGGAAGATGTGTCGCACAGTTGGATGAAAAATGGCAGTGAGCCTAAACATCCGCGTGAGGGAGTCACCATACCCGATCCTGATATGAAAGATGGATATACATGGTGCAAAGCACCGCGTTTGGGCGGTGATGTGGTTGAAGTTGGGGCGTTGGCGCGTCAACTTGTCAATGGTCATCCTCTTATTCAAAGCTTGGTTGCTGAGTCTGGCGGCAATGTTCGCAATCGTATCGTTGCCCGATTGTTAGAGCTTGCTTTGGTGGTGGTGGAAATGGAAAAGTGGGTCAAAGAAGTGCAACCTGATGAACCTTTTTACCACTTAACATCTATGCCTGATGAGGCTGAAGGCGCAGGCATGATGGAAGCAGCACGCGGTAGCCTTGGGCATTGGTTGCAGGTGAAAAATGGTCGTATTTTAAACTATCAAATTATAGCGCCAACCACTTGGAATTTTGCCCCGCGTGATATACACGGGCAGCTTGGCGCACTGGAGCAAGCACTATTGGGAGCGCCCGTTCGAGAGGGCGAAGACACACCTGTTTCCGTGCAGCATATTGTGCGCTCATTTGATCCTTGCATGGTGTGTACTGTCCACTAAATGATTGGCATTGAAGTTCGTGTTCGTGGGGTGGTGCAAGGGGTGGGGTTTCGCCCATTTGTTGCCAACTTAGCTGAGGATTTGCATATCAAAGGGCAGGTTTGGAACGATGCGGAAGGTGTGTTGATTCAGGCTTGGGCGGATAAAAGTGTGTTGGATATATTTGTGCAAAGCATCCAAGACTCAGCACCACCGTTGGCAAAAATCCAGTATATTGAAAGCGTAGTTTTAGATAAAGTCTGTCATCTTAAAGGCTTTGAAATTATCACCAGCATTCAAGGTAAAACGGCAACGGGTGTTGCTGCTGATGCGGCCACATGTGCTGAATGTTTGGCTGATGTGCAAAACCAAGAGGATAGGCATTATCAATACCCATTTACCAACTGCACGCACTGTGGACCAAGACTTTCGATTATTCGTGAAGTACCGTATGACCGTGCCAACACCAGCATGTCTGCCTTTGCCATGTGTGATGCCTGTTTGGCAGAATACCAAAACCCGAAAGACAGGCGGTTTCATGCTCAACCCAATGCCTGCCCAGATTGTGGACCACAGCTTTTATGGCTGGATAAGACAGGTGAAGTGTTGGATGTTGAAGATGCGCTTGATGAAGCTGCCAGGCAAATCAAACAAGGTTTGGTTGTTGCCATCAAAGGTATTGGTGGCATTCACTTGGCATGTGATGCAACTCATGAACATGCGGTGAATATGCTGCGCCAACGAAAGCGCAGATTTGATAAACCTTTTGCACTGATGGCAAAAGATATTGGGCAAATCCATCAATATGCGCACATCACAGCAGACGATACGGCGGCACTGATCGGCGTGGCGGCACCAGTTGTGGTGTTGCAGGCAAAAGAAGACTCAACGATTGCGGATAGTGTTTCGCCGCATCAATCAACTTTAGGGTTTATGCTACCTTATACCCCTTTGCACCATTTATTGATGCAGAAGCTTGATCATTCCATCGTGCTAACATCAGGTAATGTAAGTGATGAGCCGCAATGTATTGATAATGATGATGCGGTGGCAAGGCTTTCGGGTATCGCGGATGGTTTTTTGTTGCACAATCGTGATATTGTAAACCGTCTTGATGATTCGGTATTAAAGGTGATGGCAGATGCGCCACGCATATTGCGCCGTGCCAGAGGTTTTTCACCATCTGCATTGGTATTGCCCCAAGGTTTTGAAAACGCGCATGGTGTGCTTGCTATGGGTGGTGAATTGAAAAACACCTTTTGTTTGCTTCAGTATGGGCAAGCGATTATGTCGCAACATATGGGCGATTTAGAGAATGTGGCAGTGCATGAGGACTATCAAAAGAATTTGGCTTTGTATCAGCAGCTGTATGACTTTACACCAACGCATATCGCAGTGGATAAACATCAAGACTATTTTTCCACACAGTGGGGCACTTATCTTGCCGAAGAACAAGGTTTGAAGCTGACCCAAGTGCAGCACCATCATGCGCATATTGTGGCATGTATGGCAGAGCACGGTTTGCCGTTGGGTAGCGAGGTGCTGGGCATTGCTTTGGATGGTTTAGGTATGGGGGAGGATGGCACGTTTTGGGGCGGCGAGTTTCTACATGTGTCCTATGCTTCATTCAAGCGATTGGGCAGTATTCAGGAAGCACCCATGTTGGGAGGAAGCCAAGCCATGAAAGAGCCTTGGCGTAATGCTTTTGCGCAACTACAAGCTTTGGGCTGGGATAAGGTGGCGCATGACTTTTCAGCATTGCCGCTGATACAAAAACTTGGGCAAAAGCCAGTCGCCAATCTTCAAGTGATGTGTAACAAGGGTTTGAATTCACCACAGGCTTCGTCCACGGGGCGTTTGTTTGATGCTGTGGCAGCGGCATTGGATATTTGTTTTGAAAAAGTCAGTTTTGAAGGGCAAGCAGCCATGGCTCTGGAAGTATTGGCTGAGCAAAGATTGAGCCTGAAAACTGAGGTTTATCCCGTTGAAATAAAGGTGCTTGATGGCGTTTGGCGAATCCTATGGAAGCCGATGTGGTTAGCCTTGTTGAATGATTTGAAAGCCAATGTTTTAGCTACGGATATTGCAGCTAAGTTTCATCAAACTGTTATCTATGCAGCCTCTAAACAAGCTGTGAAACTGGCTTGTGCTAAAAAGTGTAGCCAAGTCGTATTAAGTGGTGGTGTTTTTCAAAATAGGTTGCTTTTAGAGGGTGTTCAACAGCAGCTCCAAACGCAAGGTTTTGATGTTTTAATCCCCCGAGATTACCCCATGAATGATGGAGGACTTGCTTTGGGGCAGGCGGTGATTGCGCTTGCAAAATCGAAAACTTAGTATCCCATATTGCTTAATGAGTGACTATTAAGCTTTCATAGAATGCAATGCTAGGGTTAGGCTTTTTTGTCTTCTACGGGGTCTGATTTATCTGTGTTACCTGATAAGTTGGTGCGAAAGTTTTTGATACCTTTGGCTAAACCTTCACCCAAAGCAGGTAGTTTTTTCGCACCAAATAGTAGCAAAACAATCACGACAATAAGTATTAACTCTGTTGTACCTAAGCCAAACATATACGCTCCTTAAACCACTAGCCCTTGCACAATGCCAATTTCATACATGACATAAAGCCCAAGCCCAAGGGTGGCGATACCAATGGTCGTTTGTAGGCGACCATAAATATGGGTTAGTCGTTTGGCAGATTGACGTAAAGGAATCATAATAATCGTTGCCATGATTGCCATGCCCAGCACAGAGCCTAAACCAAATATAAGAATATAAACAAAGCCTAAAGCTGGGGTTTCAACTGTTTGTAAGGTTAAGGCAATCAGGGCTGCAGAGCCTGCCATGCCGTGCATCATACCCACAAATAATGGACGAAAAGAGAATTTTTTATGTTCATGCTCATGTGCTGAGTCGCTATGTGCACCTTCATTGGCATGGGAATGAGCATGAAAATGCTTGATGCCATCAGCGTGCTCATGCATGTGAAAATGTATGCGCTCTTTACGCATTCTATAAATGACATCAATGCCCAGTGTTACCAACATGATACCGACAGTAAACTCTAAGCCTAATGCCATGGTTTCAGGAATAAGTGAATGCGAGAATATTACAATAGAGCCAAACAATAATAATGTGAGGGTGTGGCCTATACCCCAAGTTGCACCTACACGTATGCCTTCTGCTAATGATGTACTGCGTGTTGCCATAGAAGCCACTGCCGCAACATGGTCTGCCTCCATGGCATGTCGAAGTCCTAATAAAAAACCAAAAATTAAAATGCTTAGCATACCTTCTCCCCATGTGTTTGATGGTGAACAACATGCAACTTATGTGCCAAGCAAACTTCATGGGTGAGATTATAAATGGTTAGGATAGCCCTATTTTGAACTATAAAGTGCTTGTTTGTACAATTATTATCTAGCTTGTGAGAAAATTGAGGATACTAAGAAAACAAAGCGAAATGCTTCGGTGGACTGTGATAAGTTCGATGGATTATTTAAGTAATCTTGGATACGAATGCTTAATTGCCCATATTTCCCAAGGGGTCGGGTGTTATTGATTTTCTTTTCGCCCAACTTTTGATGCTTGGTGAGAGCAAGCCCTTTCCGCCAATGTTGTTTGCGTTGTGCATTACTGAGTTTATCTATATTTTTGCCATAGAGCCAAGTGAAGATGATATGCTTTTTGACAATCCCCATTTGTAACAATGCTTGATAAAAACGGTTCGCATTTTCGATATTTCGGAATACTAAATCATTTGATTTTTGCCTAGAATGTTGAATGTAGTAATCTAGCATAAAAGTATATGCTTCAGGTGTTTCGTTTTTGAGTGTGTTTAGGCGAATCGCAAAGTCTTTGGCAAGAGCATCCCCCTGATAGGTGGTTGGTTTTCTTGGGCATAGTAAGACTCGACCATCATTTGAGGTCATAAAGCGGATGCGTGGGCTTTTGTGTCGATCATTGCTTTTAAGGCCTTGAAGGTTTTGTGCATTGGCTACAATTTGTTTCGTCTCATCCGTGGTTAGTCCATACCGTTCAGCCAAAGTTTCAAGGTTTAGGCTATGTTTGCTATAAAGGTAAAGTAGTTTCCAAATATCTAATAAATTACTGTAAACATTATAGGTTTCATTATTGTCAATATATTCCAACTCCCCTCTTTTTTGAAGATAAACTAGTTTATCTTTATGTTTTTTTCGTAACCTTGTGATTAGTGCATCCGAACCACCGCTTTTAAGGATACGATATACTGTCGCTTGTTTCATTTGTGTGGCATTCACCCAGATTTGTTTTTCAATAGGTTTTAGGTGGTGCTGTAGGTTATGGTGCAAGAGCACATCACACCAATGGATATAATGTTCTAGGGTAATGCTTGGGTTAGCATGACCAAGCATAGCTGTAATGGTATATAAATGTTTGCGAGTTGGTTTTTGATGCAAATATAGTTTTTGTTTAAACTGAGTGCCGCTCTCAAGCCACTGTTTGGTAAAAGGCATATGGTTGAAGAACTGTTGTGGAACCCCATGCTCTGCACACATCAAACGCAATATGTTCCATGATGCACATGAGTGCCTTAGGCTGTGAAAGCGTAGGCTTTCATCTCCTGTAGCTTGGCGCAGTGCTCGGTGAATGGCTGGAAAAATAAGTTCTTCAGGTACAAATGCGTATTGCTTGTCAGGAATACTGAAAACATATTCAGAATAGGGTTTATTTTGTTCTTGTTGCTTTCGTTTTTCAAGCCAGTCCATAAATGCTTGAAGTAGCTCTTTAGGTAATAAGCAATAAAGAAGAACCCTTCGAGTGGAACTTTTGGTTTTTAAACGCCGTGTAGCATGGGGGCGAATGATTAGTTCTGGTGCAACTGAGGCATGCACATCAATCATACGCAGTTTTAGGATTTCGCTACGGCGCAACCCACAAAAGAAAGATATTGTAGTTAATAGTTTTGCAATGGTGGTGAGATCAGGATGAATCAAATCCAAGTCACCTTGGTTCAAGCAAGTAAAGGTTCTATAGAGTTCATCAACACTGATAATATTGGCATCAACTGAAGTGAGTGTGTGGGAAATGCCAAGAACCGAGTTGTCGAGTTCGGGGCATTGATGTTCTTTGACCAAGTAATGGTGAAACTCGCTTAGAATACGGGCAATGGTTCGCCTAGACTTATCTTCCTCCTCCAAAATTTGTGTGTAAATGTCTTCAAAAGCTTCGATATTAAAGGTTCTTAGGTCTTGGTCACCAATTGTGCCGTATAGTCGGGTAGATATGCGACTAACATAGTTGCGGATAGTACTTATTCGAAGGGTACGGTGAAATGATGAACCATGTTGAATATAAAATAACATGCAAAAAGCCAACGTATAACCATTGAGTAGACCAGCCCATAATTATTCAAAAAGCCACCTTGGTATTATTCATGTTGAAAGGTTATGAAGTCAAACGTCTTCACCATCAGGTTGAGTGGTTTACTGGGTACAGGACTGGAGGACACAGGAAAGATGTGCATTGCTATACTCTATTCCGTGTAAAAAAAATACTGGGTGGTTTTTTGAATAATTATGGGCTGGTTTTTTATGCCAATGGGATGGCTTTTTGATGGTAATCTATACAGTCCAACCAACTGACCTTCATGTGTAGTGGAAAACAACTATCAGTCTCATAAGATTATAAAATGTCGCTAAGATACTTTTCCTCTAAGGTTTTCATGAATGACTCTCTAGCACTATAGAAAACATGCTTAAGTTTACATTCATCTATTAATGGGCATGTATTTGTTTCTTTGGAAAAACACTCCTGAATATCCATGTTTGGCTCAGTAAGCCTAACAACTTGGCTAAGCTGAATTTCATTCGGTTTCCTCGCTAAACGAATTCCTCCATTCTTTCCACGAATGGTTAATATATACCCATTTGTTCCTAGTTGATGAACAACTTTAACCAAGTGATTGCGAGAAATATTATGGTATTTACTTATTTCTGAAATGGTCGAAAGACGGTCTTGGTGAGTACCTAAATAGAGGAGAGTTCGCAAAGAGTAGTCTGTATATTTAGTTAGTTGCATGCATGTAACATATATTTTATTGACATCTTTATCAACCCTTCATAAGGTGCATCCTATATACATCTTATAGGCATGAGATTATACATTATAAAAGTGTATTTTTTTTACCCTATAAGATGTATTTAATATATAACTATTAGGAGGAAAGTATGCAGGATATTGCATGGGCCATTTCAATATGGCTAATGGGACTGCTCGGAGCAGCATTTATATTCGTTATCATAAAGTCTGGTGATGCGGTAGATGCCACAGCGGTGCAGGGACCAGCAGGAAAAATAAGGGCAATTTTATTTTGGTTGATACTTATTGTAGGAGTTCCAGTAGGTATGCTGACATTGGAGAAGTTACCGTATTCAACGTCGGCAGATGGTAATATACAAATAGTAGAAATCGAAGGGTCTCAATACAACTGGGATATTAGCCCTATGGAGATAGAGGTAGGAAGACCGGTTGAATTTCATGTTACTTCAGCTGATGTGACTCACGGTTTTGCTATATATGATGATACAATGACATTGATAGCTCAAACGCAGGCGATGCCAGAGTATACCAATGTGTTGACGTATACATTTACGAAGCCAGGGGTCTATAAAATTCTCTGTCTTGAATATTGTGGTATGGGACATCACACGATGTCTGAAGAAATTACGGTTACAAGCAATGGAGGAGTCTGAAGTGAAGAATATAATTTCTAAAGGTGCTAAGGATTCAGTTCTCGTTTATTTGTCAACAGCTGGGGTGGTATTGTTACTTCTGATGCTGTTTGGGTTAACTATGCGTACTGCGCAGTCAGGCGGATTGTCTATTCCAGACGAACTATTTTATCAATTAATGACGGCACATGGTATTGGTATGGTAGGGATTGCGGGAATATGTGGCGCATCAATCATGTGGTATTTTCTTGGGCAGTACGTGAAGCTAAGTACTCCAATCTTTATATTAAACTTAGTATTGTTTTTAGTTGGCGTGGTAATGATTCTCAGTGCAATATTTTTGGGTGGATTTGCTGCAGCATGGACATTTCTTTACCCTCTTCCTGCGATGTCTGGTGGTGGATGGGAAGCAGGTGCCGCGGTATTGTATTTAAGTGGTGTTTTGTTGATTGGGGTAGGGTTCCTAGTTTTTCATCTAGATACAGGGTGGGCTATTCTAAAGAGGTATGGCAGCATAAGTAATGCGATGGGCTGGCCACAACTGTTTGGTAATAGTACTGCAGATGCACCACCACCAACGGTTGTTGCTTCTACAATGGTGCTAATTATTAATGTGCTGGGTTTGGTTTCTGGCGCAGCAGTTTTAGTGATTAGTATTATCAATATTCTTGTTCCAGAGTTTACTATTGATCCGTTACTGGGCAAGAATATGATTTTCTTTTTTGGCCATGTGTTTATCAATGCTACTATTTATATGAGTGTGATTGCTGTTTATGAAATTGTACCGCATTACACTGGTCGTGCATGGAAAGCTAATAAACCCTTTTTACTTGCTTGGACATGCTCAACATTGTTTGTGATTATTGTTTACCCTCACCATTTATTAATGGATTTCGCTATGCCAACTTGGATGATGGTTATGGGACAAATCATTTCATATTTGAGTGGTATTCCAGTACTTGTTGTTACTGCTTTTGGTGCCTTAACCTATGTGCATCGCTCAGGTCTCAATTGGTCTATGCCTGTAAGTCTTTTGTTTTTAGCAGTTTTCGGGTGGGCTGTGGGTTCAATTCCGGCTATTGTTGATGGTACAATTGTGGTGAATCAGGTTCTACATAATACCCAATGGGTACCAGGTCACTTTCATACTTATTTACTCCTAGGTTTAGTACCAATGGTTATGGGTTTTATGTATTACATCACTAAAAATGAAGGTAGTAAATTAGACCGAGCGGCCCTGCTGTCATTTATTGTTGGGGGATTGGGCTTTATATTAACTTTTCTTTGGGCAGGTAAGGAGAGTGTTCCTCGTCGTTTTGCAGAGCACCAACCAGAATGGTTGATGATTGATGCGATTGGCGCAGTTTTTGCAGGTTTGACGATACTGAGTGTTATTATATTCGTGTTAAGCTTCTTAAGCCGTGTTGGCAAGGCTGTGAGAACATAGTATGAACAAGGTCATCAGCATTCTTATAATATTAAGTATTGGAGTTAGTATTTTATGGGTAGGGACTGATGGCCTGAAAGTTTTAACAACAGAAGGAGAAAGGCGTAAACTGGTGGAAGAGCAGCCTAGGCCTCTTCCACCAGTAACCTTGAGAGATCAAAGGGGTGAACTTTTTAAGCTTCAAGATTTCCAAGGGAGTAATGTACTTGTAGAGTTTATTTATACACGTTGTTCGACGCTTTGTCATGAGCTGGGTCAAACATTTGAATATGTGGCTGAAAAAATACCGCCATACCTACAAGGAAGGCATGTGTACTTGATAAGCATTAGCTTTGATCCACGTGATACGGTTGAAGATCTCAAGAGTTATGGTGATAGATATGGAACCATTCCTGATTTTTGGAAGGTTGCGAAAGTAGAAAATAAAAAAGAGCTTAAATTATTATTGGAAACATTTGGAATTACAGTAATACCCGACCAGAAGGGGGACTTTGAGCATAATGCAGGAGTTCACTTTGTGAATAAGTCAGTAAAATTGGATAAAATTGTTAGTTTAGAACCACACTCAGAAATTATTAAAGAATTGGTGCTGCGCTTGTAATGGAGAGGGATAATTCAATAAGTACTTATTATATAGGGATTGTGATCATTCTAGTCCTTTTATTTCCAAGTATTCGAAACTTCTTAGAGTCATCTTTAATTCTCCATATGTTAATACAGATTCCAACTTTGATTTTGGCGGGTTGGTTTGTGGGGCGAAATTTAAAGTCGAATATGATGCAAGATTGGAATGAGGGTGGTTTGCCAGGGCTTTTTATTAGCCTCGTGTTTATCTTATTTTGGATGATACCCCGTTGGCTTGATGCCTCACTAAATGAGACACTTTGGGAAATATTAAAGTTTACCACTATTCCGCTATTGATTGGGATTCCTCTAGGCATGAGTTGGTTCCGTATGTCGGGTTTTGCCCGTGCTGTTGTATGGACTAATGGCATTTCAATGTTGGTTGTGGTTGGCTGGCTTTATGTATCTTCTCCCATAAGAGTGTGTAATAACTACTTGGTAAACCAACAAGAAGAGTTTGGTTATGCTGCCATGATATTAGCGTTGGTAATTGCATTTTTTTGGGTTGTATTTCTGTTTTTTGGTAGTTGGAAACAACCCATTATTACTACAGGCGACGACCTGCATTAGAGATAAAATACGATAGTTACAGGAGTAAATATGAATCTACAATCCATAGTTAACTTTATTGCTATAGAGGTTGACCCTACTAGCCATGCTGAGAAACTGCTCTCTGGGGTTGGTGGATTTTTGGCTATTTTTATTGTTTATCATATCAGTTATTTTTTACTGGGAGATGGTGCATTTTTAATAGTAGCCTCAATGGGTGCAGCGACTGTTCTACTATTTGCTGTGCCGCATGGGGTACTTTCACAACCTTGGCCGTTATTCGGTGGTCACCTGTTGTCGGCATTCATTGGTGTGAGTTGTGCCCAACTCATTCCAGATATATATGTGGCTGCAGCCGCAGCTGTTGGTCTTTCGGTAACTACAATGTATTATCTGAGGTGCATTCATCCACCTGCTGGCGCTACAGCACTTACCGCTGTGGTGAGTGGTTCTTCGGTGACCGCATTGGGCTTTGAATATATTATTGCACCTGTATTGATTAATGTGCTAGTGATTTTTTCTGTTGCTTTTCTGTTTAACTTCTTCTTAAAAGGTAGGCGCTACCCTGCATGCCTTGGTAAATTGGATAGCAGAGCAACTGAGTCAAAGGTTTCAGAAAATAAGTTGTCACATCAGGGCATTAGGCATGCTTTACGACAGATTGATTCGTTTATTGATATAAGTGAAGATGATTTGAATCTGATATACCACCTAGCAAATGATTATGACCAAAAGAAATAAGCATAAAAACAAGTTGCCTTTTGTAGCTGTATAGGAGTTACCCCGTCCAAGAGTTGCTGCCTTGAGCTTTAGGTAGGGTGGATTCAACGCACACTTTCACATTGCTTTTATCCATTTTAAGGATTTTGTTATCTGAATAACTCGTGTTTTTGTATTCAAAGCACAACACCCCTGTGAAAAATAAATAACTGCCTACATATTAACGGTGTTTTAAACCGTAGGTAGTACAGGCTTGTACAGACGTTAGCAGCTAGTACCGATGTTATTTTACTTAGGTTAAGATAAGGATAACATTTAAAATAATGGAGATAATAGCCAGCCCTTTCCAAAAACCAATGGGGTTACGTTCGATAAGCGGCACACCTGCCTTCATGAATTCAGGGTTGGGGTTGGATAAATCATGCTGAAACTCTGAGAAAGAATCGTATCTTCGTTCAGGGTTTTTGCTTACAGCTTTTTGAATGGCTCTATCCATCCAAATGGGTACATCTTGATTGTAGTTGCGTACAGAAATATAATCGTAATGTTTGTGTGGTTTGGCTTCTTCAAGTTTACCATAAGGAAAATGACCACCGCTGAGCATTTCATAAATGGTTACGGCTAATGAATACATATCACTTTTTGGGGTAGCTTCATAACCATCAAACAGCTCAGGTGCAATGTAATTGGCTGTGCCTCCCACATGCATTTGTTTGATTGGAGTGTGGATTTCCTCTAAACCAGATACACGTGTGCTGCCAAAGTCGATAATTTTAATTGTACCGTGTTGGTCAACCATGATATTTTCAGGTTTGATGTCTTGATGCACCATTTCTTTACGGTGAAAAGCCCTTAAACCTTTAATCATTTGTCCAATCATATCGCGAACTTTTTCGAGGTCGGGTTTTGGATGGTCTAATATCCATTGGGCGAGCGATTGCCCTTGTAAAAATTCTGTGACATAATAAATGCAGCTGCGTTCACGTTTAAGTTGCAATACTTTAAACACATGTGGGCTATCAATGCGTCTGCCTACCCACACTTCATGCAAGAAGCGGTCGATATAAGCGGGGTCATCTTCAAAGTTTACGGAAGGCGTTTTAAGTACCACGTTTTCACCGCTTTCGATGTCTTCCGCCAAATACACTTGTATGGTATTGCTGGTATGCAGCTCTTTAATAACTTTGTAGCCATCAAGCTCTTGTCCAGGTTCTAATGGTGGCGGGAAGGGGAGCGCAGTTAGTTTTTTATAATACTCATTTTCATCTTGGTTAGGCAGTTGGGTCACGCGTAAAACTTGTGCTGTGAGGTTATCATCACTACCTGATTCTAAAGCTGCGTTGACGATATGTTGTGCGGCAGCTTCTGCATCACCCTCTACAGCGAAATTCATGATGGTTGTATCATCAATAAATTCATGAATACCATCTGTGGTGAGCACAAAGGTGTCATCCACTTCAACAAGGTGTCTGGCATAATCAAAGTGAACATCATGTTCACCACCCATAGCACGTGCTAAATAAGTTTTATTTTTATCAATCACTAAGCGATGGTCTTTGGTTAGACACTTTATTTTTCCATTTCGGATGCGGTAAACACGGGAGTCACCAACATGAAAAATATGTGCTGTTGTTGATTTCAAGATAAGAATAGCCAATGTAGTTGCTAAACTTAGCTCTGAGGCATAACGAATTTGGCCTTGATTATATAACCAAGAATTCAATGATTTGATAATACGTTCACCTGATGTTTGTACGCTCCAAGACATGGGGGTGCTAAGGTAATCATCGATGAATGCTTTAACACAATGTTCACTGGCTTCGCGCCCTGCTTCTGATGAGCCAACACCATCGGCGGTTACAGCCACAATGCCTTTGTGCGTAAGCGCTGCACCTTTTGAAATATGAATGCCGCAGGAGTCTTCATTGTGGGGTTTGATGCCCGCGCTGGTGTGTTGCCCTGCTTTAACTTGTAAAACGTCTGCCATTCATTTGCCGCCCTTACCTGCTATGATTAATGAAGGTTTATTTTTTCAATACTGCCATCTTCATTTTGTTCGTACATAAAACCTTTGGGTTCTTCAAGTAATAACATGACGAGTAAGAAGATAGCAAATGCCGCCGCAGATATAACCATAAAGAAGGTGTCTGAGGATACAAAAGATAAGACGGTAAGGAAAGTTACCCCGCCGACATTACCAAATGCACCCGTTGTACCCGCAACACCACCAGTTAAGCGGCGCTTCACCAAAGGTACAACGGCAAACACTGCGCCATTACCAGCGTTGACAAATACAGCCGCAATCACCATCACGCCCACAGCTGCAGGAATCGACCAATCGGGGGTGATTTGAGACATCAAGAAAAAGCCTACAGCGGCACCAATCAGGGTAATGGACAAAACGAGCTTACGCCCAAATTTGTCGCTCCAGTAGCCGCCCATAGGGCGCATCACAATATTTAACCCTGCAAAAATCGATGCAATCAAAGCGGCTTCTGCCACGGATAAATTTGCGCTGTCTTTGAATGTATCAAAGAAGAATAAAGGAAGCATGGAAATCACGGCAAGCTCAGCACCAAATGTAATCATATAAGAAAAATTCAAGGCGGCAACTTGCTTAAATTTGTAGCGGTGAATTTCAGGTACAGGTCGCGCGTTGGCGGCAAATAAACCTTTATTGATTTTATAAATATTCGATACTTGGTAAGCGTAGAGTACAAATAAAGCTGCGTAAATCATCCAAGTAATATTGGCTGAAAAAATATCAAGGTTAGCTGGGCCAACTTTCCAAGCCAAGGTACCAAGTGCTAAATAAAGGGGTGCGGTCATGGCGCAATATAAAAAGAAGTCACCCTTGCTGGTCACTTCCATTGCACCTAAGTTTTTCGGGCGGAAGTAGGTGGTACCTTTGGGGTTATTGCTCACTGAAAAATAGAAAACAACTGAAAAGCCTAGTGCTAAGAATCCAGTCGTGGCTACAGCCCAACGCCAGCCATCATCCCCACCAATCCATGCAGCCAGTGTAGGTAATAAGATGGCAGCACCTGCGGAACCAAAATTGCCCCAGCCACCATAAATACCTTCGGCAGTACCGACTTGTTTGGCAGGAAACCATTCTGATACCAAGCGAATGCCAATTACAAAACCTGCGCCCACAAAACCCAATAAAAAGCGGTAGGTGGCAAGCTCGGTGTAGGTTTCTGCAAAAGCGAATAAGAAGCAAACGATACTACCCAAACCAAGCAAAACTGAGAATGTAATTTTAGGCCCGTATTTATCCACCAACATACCAATGATGATGCGGGCAGGAATGGTGAGGGAGACGTTTAAGATAAGTAGAAGTTTTACTTCTTGGTCGGATAGGCCAAAAGTTTCACGGATGGATGCGAGAAGGGGGGCAAAGTTAAACCACACCATAAAGCTGATAAAAAACGCCAGCCATGACATGTGTAGAATTTTCATTTTGCCAGTGAAGGAAAATAAGTTTATTTTGCTTTGGTCAACGCCAACACCTGTTGCGGCCATGTGTTTTTCTCCTCGCTTATCTTGAATGCATGCGCGTATTTCTGCGATTAATGATTTTGCATACTTTGCGTTAGGAGCAAGGCAAGTGCCATGTTACAAATGAAACAGTTTGCCGTAAAGAAAGGGGCTTTTTGTCAGTGTGTGATTAATTATTATGCATATATAGCCTATATTTTAAGCTTAATGTGCCGGTCATACTGTTTTTTGTGTGCTGAAACGTGAAAAAGCATGTAGGCACAGAGATTGCTATATAGGGTGCAATCAAAAAGAATATTAAATTGAATTATGCCCGCGAGGTTGAAATGAGCGATAAGAAAAAATTGGTAATGATTGGTAATGGCATGGCAGGTGTACGTGCTATTGAAGAGATTTTAAAGGCCAATCCCGACATGTTTGAAATTACGATTTTTGGCGCGGAGAGATATCCCAACTATAATCGTATTATGTTATCTCCAGTGCTTGCGGGTGATACCACGATTGAAGATATCATCTTGAATGATGAACAATGGTATAAAGATAACGGCATCAAATTGCATATGGGCAAGAAGGTTACGGAAATTCATCGTGGCAAAAATTTGGTCACCGCAGAAGACGGCACCACAGCAGAATATGACAACTTGATTATCGCAACGGGTTCGAATCCATTTATTATCCCGATTCCAGGGCACGACAAAGAAGGTGTGATTGCATTCCGTGACATTGAAGATTGCGATAAAATGTTTGAAGCGGCAAAAACATATAAAAAAGCGGCTGTGATTGGTGGTGGTCTTTTGGGCCTGGAGGCTGCGAAAGGTTTATTAAACCTCGGCATGGAAGCCACTGTGATGCACGACCAAGACACTTTGATGAATATGCAGTTGGATAGTGTTGCAGGCGAAATGCTTAAAACCTCGCTGGAAGCACAAGGTATGAAATTTAAAATGTCTACACTGACCACGGAAGTGTTGGGTGACAAACGTGTTGAAGGGCTGAAATTTAAAGATGGTTCTACATTAGACTGTGATTTATTGGTGATGGCTGTGGGTATTCGCCCGAACAAAACTTTGGCTGAATCATGTGGTTTATTCTGTAACAAGGGCATTGTGGTTAATGATTATATGCAAACGGTTACCGATGCATCTGTGTATGTGGTGGGTGAATGTGCTGAGCATAGAGGCATTGCATACGGGCTTGTTGCACCGTTATTTGAGCAAGCCAAAGTGTTGGCATATCAAATTACAGGCAATGGTTTAAAATCATACACAGGTTCTGTGGTGTCCACCAAATTGAAAGTATCAGGCATTGATGTGTTTTCTGCTGGCGATTTCATGGGCACGCCGGGCGCGGATGTGATTGAGCTTCTGGATAAACACGGCGGCGTATACAAGAAAATGATTTTGGAAGATGATAAAATCAAAGGTGTGGTCATGTTTGGTGACACGGCTGATGGACCAACTTTCTTCCAATGGATGCAAGATGGCAAAGATATCTCCGAGCTGCGCTCTAGCATCCTATTCTCAGCATCGGGGCTGGGGGATTCGGGGCATTCAGGCGAAGATTTAGCATCGGCGATGAGTGATGACACAGTGGTTTGTGGCTGTAATGGCATTAGTAAAAAAGATATTGTGGATTCTATTGTTAAAGAGGGGTTTACCACACGCAAAGAAATTACAGCTTGTACCAAGGCGGGTGGTTCGTGCGGTGGTTGTACGGGTCTGATTGATCAGATTTTGGCATCCACATTGGGTACGGCGTTTGTTGAATCTGAGCATGATCCAATTTGTGGCTGCACAGAATTGAACCATGAACAAGTGAAAGAACAAATTAAAACCAAGAAGTTAACCTTGGTGCGTGAAGTGATGAATGTGTTGGACTGGCAAGGTGAAGGTTGCCAAGTTTGTCGCCCTGCGATTAACTATTATATCGGCATGATTTGGCCTGAAGATTCAGAAGACGACCGCACTTCGCGTATCGCCAATGAAAAAATGCATGCCAATATTCAGAAAGACGGAACTTTTTCAGTTATTCCACGTATTTATGGCGGTGTGACCACGCCAGATGAACTGATTAAAATTGCGACCGTAGCCAAGAAATATAATGTACCCACCGTGAAAATTACAGGTGGTCAACGTATCGATTTATTGGGTGTAAAAAAAGAAGATTTAGCACCGATGTGGAAAGATTTGGATATGGCATGTGGTTATGCTTATGGTAAAGCATTGCGTACGGTAAAAACCTGTGTGGGTTCAGAATGGTGCAGGTTTGGTACCCAAGATTCCACTTCTTTGGGCATTCATTTAGAGAAACAACTTGACCACATTTGGTTCCCAGCCAAAGTGAAATTGGCTGTATCAGGTTGCCCTCGAAATTGCGCAGAAGCCACGATTAAAGATGTTGGTATTGTTGGCGTTGAAGGCGGCTGGGAAATCAGCACAGGCGGTAATGGCGGCGTACATGTTGTGGCGACAGAGTTACTTTGTATTGTAGATAATGAAGCAGAAGTTGAAGAAATTACCAAAGCTTATTTGCAACACTATCGTGAGACAGGCCGCCACAATGAGCGGACTGCGCCTTGGCAACAGCGTGTAGGTTTGGACAGTATCAAAGCAACCGTAGTGGATGATGTTGAAAATCGAAAAGCTTTGGTGGCACGTTTACATACTTACCTTGATGCCCAAGCGCATGACCCTTGGCAAGCGCGTGTTGAAGATGCGGATAAAGGTTATGAAAAATTTACGGAATACAAACCGATTGATATTCCTGTTCGTGTGGAGTCAGTATAATGCCAGATAAAAATGATTTAAATCCAAAATGGATTGAAGTATGTAAACTGGATGAAATCCCACCAGCGCAAGCCCGTACAGTGCGTGCAGATAACACAGTGATTGCTGTGTTTCGTTTGAGCAATGATAGAGTGAAAGCTTTGGAAAATCGTTGCCCGCATAAAAATGGACCGTTGGTGGATGGTATTATTTCAGGTGATGATGTGTTGTGTCCCTTGCATAACTGGCGCATCCATTTGGATGATGGGCAAGTTGCCGCACCTGATGAAGGCTGTGTAAAAACTTATCCTGTGAAGGTTGAAAACGGCACTGTTTTCTTAGCCCTCTAAGCTTATATGACAGCAACTGTAAATAGCGCCTGTTCCTATTGTGGTACAGGTTGTGGCATCCGTTTGGAAACTGATGGTGAGAAAATCATTTCATTGAGTGGTGATATAAACCACCCTACCAACCAAGGCAAGCTGTGCTCGAAAGGGCGAGAATTGCATCACACGGTCAACAGCAAAGACCGTTTATTGGTGCCGCAGTTGCGTACATCTTTGGATGCACCTTTTGCACCTGTGGATTGGGGTACTGCTTTAAATCATACCGCACAGAAGTTTGCAGACATCATTAAAGAACACGGGCCTGATGCGGTCGCGTTTTATGTGTCTGGTCAGCTGCTCACTGAAGATTATTATGTATTCAACAAACTCATGAAAGGGTTTATTGGTAGCAATAATATCGACACCAATTCTAGGCTTTGCATGAGTTCCGCTGTGGCAGGTTATAAACGCGCTTTTGGCGCAGATGGGCCTCCAACTTGTTATGATGATATTGAAAAAGCCAGCTGTTTCTTTATTGCAGGGGCAAATCCTGCGTATGCGCACCCTATTGTCTTTCGTAGGCTAGAAGCTGCCAAGGAAGCCAATCCTGATTTAAAAGTGATTGTGGTTGATCCGCGCCGCACTGATACATGCTCTATTGCTGATTTGCACTTACCACTCAAACCAGGCACAGATGTATTATTGTATCAGGCGATATTACATGTGTTGCTACAAGAGGGTTTTACCGATGAAGATTATATTGCCAAATACACGGCTGGTTTTGCTGAGGTTCGGGAAAAAGCTTTAAATATTAATCTAGGTGAAACGGCAAAAACATGTGGTTTAAACCCAGAAGATATTATTCAAGCAGCGCGATGGTTTGGTGAAAGTAAAACGTTGTCCTTTTGGACCATGGGTTTAAATCAATCTTCATCGGGCACAGATAAAAACAATGCATTAATCAACCTCCATTTGGCGACTGGGCTTGTCGGCAAAGAAGGCTGTGGTCCATTTTCACTGACTGGTCAGCCCAATGCTATGGGTGGTCGTGAGGTGGGTGGTATGGCGAATATGCTGGCTGCACACCGCGAATATACCAACCCAGAACACCGCAAAGAAGTCGCCCATTATTGGGGTGTAGATGATGTGCCGTCCAAGCCAGGACTCACGGCTACAGAATTGTTTAGCGCGTTGGAAGAAGGCTCAGTTAAAGCCGTTTGGATTGCATGCACCAACCCGATTATTTCTATGCCCGATGCCAAACGCGCCGAAGCGGCACTGAAAAAAGCAGAATTGGTAATGGTATCCGATGCTTATCATCCCACAGATACAACCAAGCTAGCGCATGTGTTGTTTCCTGCTTCAGGTTGGGCAGAAAAAGAAGGCACGATTACCAACACTGAGCGCCGCATCACGCATTTGCAGCAGGCTATTCCTAAAGCGGGTTTATCCCGTGATGATTGGAAGATTGCCGCAGATTTCGGAATCGTGTTGGGTGAAAAGCTTGGCCAAGATTGGTCAAAAGCATTTGCCTATAAAACAGCAGGCGATGTATTTGATGAACATTGTGGTTTAACCCAAGGTGTAGACATTGATATTTCAGGGCTTTCGTATGCTCTGCTCGATGAATTTGGGCCGCAGCAATGGCCGTTTCGAAAAGGTGATAAAGCAGGCGAAATCAAACGTTTATACACAGATAATCAATATGAAACAGCAGATAAAAAAGCACACTTTGTGGATATTGATTATATCCCTGTTGCTGAGCCTACTGATGCGGAATATCCGATTTCATTAACCACAGGTCGTATTCGCGACCAATGGCATACCATGACCAAATCAGGAGCTGTGCCGCAATTGATGCAGCATATTCCTGTGCCTACGGTACAAATTCATCCTGATGATGCCAAAGCATATGGTATTGAAGATGAAGACCTGGTGTTGATTACATCACGCCGTGGTGAAGTGATTGCGCCAGCGCAAATTAGCAAAGATATCCGCAAAAGTTTGATTTTCTTCCCCATGCATTGGGGTAAAATGATGGCGAGGGCGGGACGTATTAATAGTTTGATAAAAACATCAGTTGACCCTCTGTCCAAAGAGCCTGAATTTAAACATTCAGCAGTGCGCATTCAACCATTTCAAGCAGCTTGGCATGGCATGATGCTGATGGCGGGTGAACATGTGGATTTGGGTCGTGAAATGATTGTGGAGTATACGTATGGTGTGGTGGCGTGTGCGGGGCAAAAGTTTCCTGTGACCTCTATTGATATTGCTTGTACGCAACCTTTGCGTGATGAACAATACAAACGCCTAGACCATATTTTAGAACAAGGTCAGGCATTTGAAGTGTTAACTTATTCGGATAAACGCCTTGGTATCAATCGCAAAGCATGGATTGATAGCAATGGGCACTTGGTAGCAGTGCGTTGGGTGGGTGGTGATATTTCTGAAGCCAAGTGGTTGCGTAAACTGATGCTGGAAGGTACGGATGTGGGTGATATGCGCCCATTCCTGCTTGCTCCGAGCAGCGTGGTCAACACTGAAGACACCAAGGGTAAAATCATTTGCGCTTGTCATAATGTGGGCGAGCTTGAATTGCTTGCAGTCATGGAAAGTGGCTGTGGTGATTTGGAAACGCTCAAGGCTTGTACCAAGGCGGGCACGGGTTGTGGTTCGTGCGTTCCTGAGATGAAAAGACTATTGTCGGGTTCATGAACGCCGTCCCCATCACCTTTTATGCCAAGGCAGAACATGCTCAAGGTTTGCAAGATAGCTTCGGGCGCAAGCTGAATTATCTGCGCATTTCGGTCACCGATAGATGCAATATGCGCTGCGATTATTGCAGGCCTTCTGCCGATGCTTATCAAGCTGAACCACGCTCGCATATACTAAGCTTTGAAGAGATTACCCGCATTGTTCGCGTTGCGGCATCGCTTGGCGTCAATAAAGTGCGAATTACAGGTGGCGAGCCTTTGGTACGTAAAGATTTGAGCACACTGATTGCCCAGATTGCAGCGATTGATGGCATCACCGATTTGGCGATGACCAGCAATGCCACATATTTAGCCAAATATGCGCAAGCACTAAAAGATGCAGGCTTGAGCCGCATCAATATCAGCTTAGACACCTTGAACCCCCTTCGTTTTAAAAAGCTAACAGGTAGCGAATTGCAGCCTGTGTTGGATGGTATTCAAGCTGCGAGTGATGCAGGGCTTTTCCCACTTAAACTGAATACCGTGTTGATGAAGGGTATCAATGAAAACGAAGTGCCCAGCCTGATTGATTTTGCAACAGAAATTGGCGCAACTATCCGTTTTATTGAGCTGATGCCTATGAAGCAGGGCATGGACTGGGATAAACATTATATTGGCATTGATGAGATTTTGCAGCGTGATGATGTGCAAGCCCGCGTTGATATTTCACCCATGCAAACAGGCAATACTGCAGCGCGTTATTTACCGCTCAAAGATGGTCGTGGTGAAGTGGGTTTTATTATGCCCATGTCTGAGCGATTTTGTGAAGGTTGCAATCGCTTGCGTTTAACTTCTGATGGTGGGCTTCGCTCCTGTCTGCCAGCCGATAAACAGATGAATATTCGGGATGTGATTCGCGCAGGTGGTAGTGATGCGGATATTCGGGGTGTGTTCCTGCGCTCTGCGTTGATTAAACCTGAAATTGGTATTTATGAATTTGATGGCAAAGCCGATAAACGTTCTATGATTCATATTGGTGGTTAGTTTTGTTTTATTTTTTTCACCACAGAGAACGCAGAGTTACGCAGAAAAAAACAAAAGTTCTATTTTATGCTATTGTTCTATGTGCATCTCTGTGGCTCTGTGGTTCACAGTCTTATGGGCAGGAAATTTTAACTGTTGCCGTAGCATCCAGCTTTTATGAGCAAGCGAAAGCGTATAGCACACAATTTGAAGCCACACACGATATAAAAGTGCGTTTGGTATCAGGTTCAACAGGCAGATTATTTAACCAAATAAGCCAAGGCGCTCCCTTCGATATTTTTATTGCCGCAGATAAAGCGATAGCTGCTAAAATTCAGCGCCCATCCAAAATCATTGCTTATAGTTATTTGGGATTGATGGATACGAAACAAAACCGAATAAGCTTAGCCCAATTACCCCAAGCGGATATCCAACATATCGCCATTGCCAACCCGCAGGTCGCCCCGTTTGGTAAAGCAGCTAAGCAGGTGTTAGAGCAAGCAGGGTTGTGGCAAGTCATCAAACCCAAACTTGTCTATGCGCAAAATGCCATGCAAGCTGTCATGATGGTGAAGCAAGGTTTAATCGATGCAGGTTTTGTGCCTGTGCATACAAATCAAGGTGCTTTGGCAAGCATAACCTACACTGCTGTTTTGTTGTCCGATAAAGCGGAAAGCTTTTATCAACTGTTAGTAATGGACGAAACAGATGATTGATCCACTTATCATTTCACTACAACTGGCGCTCACCACCACAACGCTTTTGCTGCTTATCGCGTTGCCTTTGGCGTATGCATTGGCATTCAAATCATTTATGGGCCGCACGGTGTTGGAAGTGGTCGTGGCATTGCCCTTGGTGCTTCCACCGACTGTGTTGGGTTATTATGTATTGGTTTTGATTGCGCCTGATTCTTGGCTGGGAAGCGTATGGCAAAGCCTATTTGATTCATCTTTGGCATTTTCATTTTCGGGCATGGTGATTGCTTCGGTATTGTATTCTTTGCCCTTTGCCGTGCAACCCATGCAGCAAGCTTTTCGTGCTATTCCGAATGACTGGTTGGAGCTTGCCAAGGTGCAAGGTTTGAACATCAAACAAAGCTTATGGCAATTGATACTACCTGCATCCAAAGGCGGGGTGTTGGTCGCAGCAGCGTTGTCTTTTGCACATACCATGGGCGAGTTTGGCGTGGTATTGATGGTGGGCGGCTCAATTCCAGGGGAGACCAAAGTGGCAAGCATTGCGCTGTTTGAATTTGTAGAAGTGCAGCAGCAGGCAGAGGCTGCGCAACTGGCGTTTATTTTGTTGGCAGTCTCGTTTGTGATGTTGGCTTTGGTGTATAGCATCAATCGCAAACCTTTGTTTGGCGCATCATGAATCAATTTCGTGTTCAATCGACATTGGGCAATTTGCAACTTGATGTGCAAGCCAGTTTTGAAGCACAGTGCGTTGTTATTTCTGGTGAAAATGGAGCAGGCAAAACCACATTGCTGCGTTGTTTGGCAGGTTTGCAAGATTGCACGGGTCAGATTCAAGTGGGTGGAAAATTTTGGCTGGATAGTGCGGCAGGATTTTCAAAACCCACAGCAGCGAGAAAGCTTGGTTTTGTTTGGGCAGATGCCGTGCTTTTGCCGTGGTTGGATGTGGAAAAGAATATCAAGTTTGGTGTAGCAGATGAAGATATAAATTGCTTTTTTCAAGTGTGCGAGAGCTTAGAGGTGGTGTCGCTGCTCAAACGAAAACCAGCCATGCTTTCCACAGGCGAAGCGCAGCGCGTGGCATTGGCAAGAGCGTTGTATGGCAAGCCAAGTCTATTGTTGCTCGATGAACCTTTTTCAGCCCAAGCCCCTGATATTCGGGCAAGGTTAAGACTGGCTTTGCAGGCATTGCAGCAAGACTTGAATGTGCCCATGTTGTTGGTCAGCCATGATAAAGAAGATGCCAAAGTGTTGGCGAATCAACATTGGCATATGCGCGAAGGGAAACTGCTAACAAGCGTAACAAAAATCGTCATTCCCACGCAGGTGGGAATCTATAGAGAGTGTGAATGATGAGTGATTTAACCCATTTCGATAAAGCAGGGCGTGGGCGTATGGTGGATGTGTCTGATAAAGAAGTGACGACACGTATTGCTGTGGCAAGCGGTGAAATCCACATGTTGCAAAGCACCTTGGAACATATCCAACAAGGTAAACTGAAAAAAGGCGATGTGCTCGCTATTGCCGATGTGGCAGCAATTATGGGTGCGAAAAAAACCCCCGATTTTATTCCTATGTGTCACCCTTTGATGTTGTCGGGTATTGATGTGTCCTTCTCGGAGCTAACGGAGACTTGTGGTTTGAAGGTGCAAGTATCGGTGAAATGCAAAGGGAAAACGGGCGTGGAAATGGAAGCGTTGACGGCAGTGAGTGCAGCCCTGCTCACCATTTATGATATGTGCAAAGCCGTGGATAAAGGCATGACTTTAACCAATATCTGTTTGGATAAAAAAACAGGTGGTAAGTCGGGCGATTTTATTCGAAAAACATGAGTGCTTGGTTTTTAACACTTGAATTTAACCTTCTAAACATTTAAAGTTTAACTTCGAAGTTGAACTAGAGGTGGTTTATGCAAATTAATGCGAAAGAACTACGCCAACATTTAAGCGATTATCTAAGTGCGGCATCAAAAGGTCAGGTTGTGAACATTAGTATGCGGGGTAAACCTGTAGCGCGTTTAAGCAGCATTGAGCCTGTAAGTAAATCTAAAGATGATGATTTTTTTGGTATTTGGGCAGATGATGAGCGAGATGTTGCAGAATATGTGCGGGATATGCGTAAGGGTCGCCAGTTTTAATGTGTTTAATCGATAGCGATGTACTGATTTGGTATATGCGGGGCAATGAAAAGGCGCGAGATGCCATTAAGCAAATGAACCCCCCTGCGATTTCGATAGTGACACAGATGGAACTGGTGCAAGGCTTGCGAAATAAAGCAGAACAAGTTGCTTTGCGAAGGTTTTTGGACAGTTATGATTTCCAGCGTTACTCCATAAGCGAAGCCATAAGCCAGCGCGCTTTATTTATGATGGAAGAATGGCGCTTAAGTCATCAAATGTTGATGGCAGATGCCTTGATTGCTGCCACAGCCATAGAGCATGGGTTATCTTTGCTTTCGGGGAATGCCAAGCACTATCGTTTTTTAACAGCCTTAGAGTTTGAGACTTTTAAGCCGTAAGTTGGGGGAGGTTTTGTGGGTGACATGGATAAAAGATGGTCACAGGAATTTAAGGACTTGGCAGGGGTATGGAAGATTTGTCAACGGCAGGAGAAATCCGCAGGGCATCGAATCAAGGGGCTGTCATGCAATTGGAAGTAATTGAGCAAGATGGTGAAAAGTATGTTGTGTTGCCTGACGAGGTGCTTGAGCAGTGTGGGGTAGGCGGTATTGTCGATATTTCAGTTGAAAATGGCTGTGTTGTGCTGAAAACTGTGGATAATAAAGAACGCCAGAGGTTAAATGATTAAGGTTCTGTTTTTTGGAATGGTGGCAGATGAAGTGGGTAAGCAGCTGATGCAAGTGCGGGCAGGGCAAAGCCTTGAAGCGTTGATTACAGAGCTGGGGTGTGCAGACATCAAACCACTGTTGATTGCTGTGAATCAAGAGCAAGTGAATGATTTGAGTTTGATATTAAAAAGTGGTGATGAAGTGGCATTGATGCCACCATTTTCGGGCGGATAAATGAACCACAGAGACACGAAAGGTGTGATATGAACAACAACCTAAATGAATCAGCAATTGATGTTGAAGATCAGGAAATTACCTTAAATATTATGCGTGGGCTTGATGATGTTAAACAAGGTCGATTTTCTGATAAAACCATCCTTGATATAGTAGAAGATAACTAAGGTGAATACTCTCTTATCTGTCATTCCCGCGAAGGCGGGAATCCACCACTTCAAGTTTATAAATATGGATTCCCGCCTTCGCGGGAATGACGGCGGTATTTGTGGTGAAAAGTATGAGTAAAACACCCTCACCCCAACCCTCTACCCTCGGGGCACTTTGTCCCTTGCAGGGCGAGGGAGTTAGTATTCAAGAAGCGGATTTTTCTGTGGAAGAAGAAGTGCAAGCCATCAAACAAAGCTGCAAACGCATGGGTGGTATTGTTTCGTTTTTGGGTTGTGCGCGTGATTTTTCAGAAGGGCGAGATGTGTTTTCTATCGACTTTGAGCAATATGCAGGTATGGCGGAAAAGGCGATGAAAGCCTTGCGGGATGAAGCCTTAGATAAGTTTGACATTTTGGGTGTGCGTATGGTGCATAGAGTGACGAGGGTTCATGCGGGTGAACAAATCGTGTTAATTGTGGTGGGTGCAGAGCATAGAAAGCCCGCGTTTGAAGCATGTGAATGGTTGATTGATGAATTGAAAAAGCGCGTGCCGATTTGGAAGCGCGAAACAACACCTGATGGTGAGACTTGGGTAACTTCTCATCCTTAATGAACCGCAGAGGATGCGGAGTACGCAGAGGTTTATTGTATGACAGTGCCAGTGCTTGCTATTGTTGGTTATTCCAATTCAGGGAAAACGACCTTGATGGAAAAGTTGATTAGTAAATTATCAGCGCACGGTTTGAACGTGTGCAGTATCAAACATTCACATCATCAGCTTGAAATGGATACACCCGGCAAAGATAGCTGGCGACATAAACAGGCAGGCGCATCGGGCTCATTATTGGTTGGCCCTGAGCAAATGTTAATGGTAAAAAATGTGGCACAAGCGCAAACACCGCAGCAACTAGCCGACACACACTTCCCCGATGCGGATTTGGTGTTGGTGGAAGGTTATGCGTCTATGCCATGCCCTAAAATTGAAGTGGTGCGACAAGCGCGGTCATCGGATTTGCGTTGTGATATAAATGAATTGATTGCTGTGGTGGCCGATATGCCTGATTTGGATGTGGAAGTGCCTAAGTTGGATTTGAATCACACGGATGAAGTTGCACGCTTTGTTTTAGAATGGTTGAAACATGATTAAAAATTGTACGGCAGTGATTCTTGCAGGTGGTGAGTCCAAACGCATGAGGCGGGATAAGGCGGGGGTGATGTTTCAGGGTAAAACATTGCTTCAACATGCAGAAAGTAATCTCACGCCTTTGTTTCAAAGCGTGGTGGTTAGCAGCCGAGAAAAGCGAAATGATACCCAACTTCTGCAAATATTAGACACATCTGAAAGCCGCGCGCCAATGTTAGGCATTGCCGCATGCTTTGAAGCTTTGGATACGGATTGGTTGTTTGTGGTGGGCGTGGATATGCCTTTTGTAGCGCCGAGTTTAGTTCGGTTTATGACCACCAATCGAGAGGATTTTGATGCTGTGACATTAAAAGTGGATGGCGTTTTACAGCCCTTATGTTGTTTTTATCATCGCAAAAGCTTGCCACACATGCAGCGAAATATTCGAGCGGATAAACGAAGTTTGAAACATCTGTTAATGGCTATGAATACAAAGGTGATACCCGAAAATGAGGCATCTGTTTATGATGCGGGCTTGCGCAGCGTGGTGAGCTTGGACACTGCGCAGGATTTACAAGGTTGGAGTGAGGCATGAATTATTTATCTGTAGGTGATGCTTTAGCGGAAGTGTTAAAACATATCAGCCGCAAGGCTGTGGAGCATGTCGCATTGTATGACAGTTTGAGGCGCGTATTGGCTGAGGATGTGGCAGCGAACCGCAATCATCCGCCCTATGATGTGTCGGCGATGGATGGTTATGCTGTGCGCTTTGCAGATATTGAGACTGTAAGCGCTGAAAACCCTGTGCGCTTAAAAGTGGTGGATGATATTCGGGCAGGGCAAATGCCAAGCATCAAGGTGCTACAAGGCAGAGCAGCTAGAATCATGACGGGTGCACCAACGCCAGAGGGTGTGGACACGGTGATTCGGGTGGAAGATACACAAGAGGATGGGCATGATGTGTTGATACTTACCCCACCCAAACAAGGTGCAAATATCAGACCTATGGGCGAAAACCTAAAAAATGAAAAAACAGTATTAAGCAAAGGCACGAGCATCACGCCGGGGGTGCTGGCAATTTTGTCTATGGTGAAACAAAAACAAGTGCCCGTGTTTGCGAAACCCAGTGTAGCGATTTTATCTACGGGTGATGAGTTGGAAGCATTGGATGAGCCAGTGGATGAAAACAAAATCCCCGATGCAAACTCCCATGCCTTGTACGCGCAGTGCAAAGCTTTGGGTATTGAGGCGACATTGCTCGGCATTGCCAAAGATAATCCGCTACAACTTCGAGCCAAGCTTGAAGAAGGGCTGAAATATGATGTGTTGCTTGCCAGTGGCGGGGTCTCAGTAGGGCACCATGACTTTGTGCGGTCTACGCTTGATGCATTAGGCATTACCATGCACTTTTGGCGCGTAGCGATGCGCCCTGGCCACCCGCTTGCTTTTGGTACAACCAAGCAGGGCGGTGTGGTGTTTGGATTGCCGGGTAACCCTGTGTCTAGCATGGTGTGTTTTGAAGAATTTGTATCACCTGCTTTACGAAGCATGATGGGGTATGAAAAGATATGCCGCAGAACCATCACCGCAAAACTGTCACACGATTTAAAAGATAGGAAAGGTAGAGCCCATTTTGTGCGTGTGACCTTGAGCAAAGATGAGCAAGGCTATCTGGCTACATCCACAGGCACACAAGGTAGTGGTGTATTGATGAGTATGGCGATAGCCCAAGGTTTTGTGGTGGTACCCGAGGAATCAGAAGGGCTTAAAGCAGGCGATAAGGTACAAGTGCAACTGTTGCAAGATATGGACTTCCAAGAGGAATTGGGTATTTAATGTTTATACGTTATACCCGCGAAGGTGGGTATCCATTGAACAAGCGTGGACTCCGTATCAAGTGGGGAATGACATTTAAAGGTTTGTCATGCTGAATGTAGTACCATGGGCAGGCTTCGCACTCGAAGCATCTTGGAGATTTTCCGCTTCGGTCGATGAGGTGAATGGCGAAGCCAGAGAGTATTTCCTGGGGGAAATGACATAAGGATATCGTAAAGCATATGGATTTCCGCCTTCGCGGGAATGACGGATAAGAGGAAGAATATGAAAGCAAAAATTGGATTTATTACGGTTTCAGATAGAGCCAGCCGTGGCGAGTATGAAGATTTGGGTGGACCTGCCATGCTTGCGTGGTTTGAGCGGGTGTTGACCAGCGAATGGCAAGCTGTATCGCGTGTCATTCCCGATGAACAGATAGAAATCGAAAACGCGCTTAAGACATTGGCAGATGATGAAGGCTGTTGTTTGATTGTAACTACTGGCGGCACTGGTCCAGCGGTTCGCGATGTCACCCCAGAAGCGACGGAAGCTGTTTGTGAAAAAATGATGCCGGGATTTGGTGAATTGATGCGCCAAGAATCGCTTAAGTTTGTACCGACCGCGATTTTATCACGGCAAACGGCAGGTATTCGCGGCAAAACGCTTATCATCAACCTACCAGGCAAACCTTCGGCGATTGATGATTGCCTGAATGCTGTGTTTCCTGCTGTGCCTTACTGTATTGATTTGATTGAAGGTCCTTATTTGGAGGCAGCCCCCGCGCAATGCAAGGTCTTCCGCCCCAAAAAGAAGTGATTTAAAGCTTGATAAGCTTTTGAAAACCACGGTGCATGGCATCGTTGCCGACAAGCACATCACCTTTTTCTAAATCAATGCTTGCTCCATCAAGACCTGTGGCAATGCCACCTGCTTCTTGGATGAGTAATACACCTGCTGCGATATCCCAAGATTTTAGGCCTGCTTCCCAGTATGCGTCGATGCGACCTGCTGCAACATATGCCAAATCAAGTGCGGCAGAACCACCACGGCGATAACCATCAGCAGCACGCATGCAGTTATCCATGCGTTTTTGGAAATCATCCAGCCCATCGCGTTGATAAGGCGGTAATCCCGATGCAAACAATGCATTTTTAACGTGTTTACATTCGCTAACACGCATGCGGCGACGGTTTAAAAATGCACCGCCACCATTCTTAGCTTCAAAAGTTTCATCACGAATAGGGTCATGAATCACAGCAAGCAAAGGTTTTCCTTTTTGCCATGCAGCAATGGACACTGCAAAATGTGGGTAACCGTGTACGAAATTGGTGGTGCCATCCAAAGGGTCGATATACCATTGAATGTCTGCATTAGGATTAATGGGAGCAGATTCTTCAGCCACAATGCCATGGTTGGGATAATGTTTGCGAATTTCAGAAATAATGATTTCTTCAGCGCGTTTATCAACCTCGGTGACAAAGTCGCGGTCTTGTTTTTGTTTAACCGAATACGAGTCGGCATCTTCATAGTGGCGAAGGATTAGGTCTCCAGCGCGGCGGGCGGCGCGAACGGCAACAAATAGCATAACAATACCTCAGTGTGAAAAACTTCCGCACCATATCCCTTTTGGGCTGCGCCTGCGTTAAAAACGAAAACCAACATCCTCATTTAGCTGGGCTAAACTGCGGTGTTGCTCTTCATTTTCGCCGTGGCTCGCTCCAAAATGAAAAATGGATGCAAAAGTTTTTTGCGTAAAAATCAATTATCTTTTCAAAGAACAGGCGCAACCTATCATGTTGTAGCGCTTGGTCACTTCAAATGTGGTTTGAGGTATTTTCCTGTCCATGATGTTTTGCATTGGGCAACGGTTTCTGGTGTGCCTGAGACGACCACTTGCCCGCCCTTGTCACCACCCTCTGGCCCCATGTCGATAATCCAATCAGCGGTTTTGATGACATCAAGGTTGTGTTCAATGACAATCATGGTGTTGCCGCGTTCAACCAGTGAATGAAGCACATCGAGAAGTTTATCCACATCGGCAAAGTGAAGCCCAGTAGTGGGTTCATCAAGGATATATAATGTGTCACCTGTTGCTTTTCGCGCCAGTTCTTTCGCCAGTTTCACGCGTTGTGCTTCACCACCTGAAAGTGTGGTGGCTGCTTGCCCGAGCCTGATATAACCCAAACCCACTTGTTGCAGCGTGTTTAAGCGGTTTTTCAATGATGGAACGGCACTAAAAAATTCAAACCCTTCATCAATGGTCAGGTTTAAAACCTCATCAATGGTTTTACCTTTGTAACGAATATCCAAGGTTTCGCGGTTGTAGCGTTTGCCTTGGCATGTTTCGCAACTGACATAAACATCAGGCAAAAAGTGCATTTCCACTTTAATCAGCCCGTCACCTTGGCAAGCTTCACAGCGTCCACCTTTAACATTAAACG
Organism: Ghiorsea bivora; assembly: GCF_000744415.1. NCBI lineage: Bacteria > Pseudomonadati > Pseudomonadota > Candidatius Mariprofundia > Mariprofundales > Ghiorsea > Ghiorsea bivora. The sequence continues at coordinate 44,665 of NZ_JQLW01000005.1, read as the reverse complement.
AAAAACGCCCGATTTTATAGCCACGAGCACGTGCTTCAGGTACGGCGGCAAATAATTCTCGAATCGGTGTGAAAAGCCCTGTGTAAGTCGCAGGATTGGAGCGGGGTGTTCTGCCAATGGGGCTTTGGTCGATGTCGATGATTTTATCGAGTTTATCTTCACCAATCAATGCAGTGTGTGTGCCTATACGCTCCGTTTTTAAACCTTTGGCGTGGGCAAAAGCACGGTATAAAGTGTCTAAAGTTAGGGTCGACTTTCCTGAGCCTGAAACACCTGTGATACATGTGAACCGACCAATGGGAAATTCAGCAGTCACGTTTTGTAGGTTGTGTTCTGATGCACCTGTAATGCCTAACATGGGGTGTTTTTTAGGCACTGGGCGACGTTTGGGGATTTGGATGGACTTTCGCCCTGTTAAATAATCGGAAGTCAGTGTTTTCTTCTTCAGAATCTGCGCGAGTGAACCTTGGGCAACGATTTCACCACCATGTTCCCCCGCTTTAGGTCCCATATCCACAATAAAATCAGCATGGCGAATAGCATCTTCATCATGTTCGACCACAATCACCGAATTACCCAAGTCTCTTAAACGTTTGAGTGTATTTAATAGCCTATCGTTATCCCGCTGATGCAAACCAATGGAAGGTTCATCCAAAATATACAATACGCCGACCAATGCCGAACCAATTTGGGTTGCCAAACGAATACGTTGTGCTTCACCACCCGATAATGTACCTGCAGTGCGGTCTAAACTTAAATAATCCAAACCCACTTCAATCATAAAACCGAGACGCGCGGCAATTTCCTCCAAGATTTTTTCAGCGATTTCTTGGTCTTGTTTGTTAAGTTTTAGTTGTTGCACCCAAAGTTGGGTTTCACGTAAAGGAAGTTTGCAAATGGTGGGCAGTGACAAATCACCCAGTAAAACGTGGCGGGCGGTGGTGTTTAACCGCGAACCTTCACATTTAGGACAATCTATCATATTGATATACTTGGATAACTCTTCACGCACATCTTCAGAGCTTGTTTCTTTGTAGCGGCGTTCAAGGTTGGGGATGACACCTTCAAACGGACGACTGACTGTGCGCGCTTGGGTGGCTGTTTCAAAGACAAAATCAACTTTTTTTCGCCCTGTACCATAGAGAATTGCTTTTTGTGCTTCTGAACCCAAGTCTTTGAAAGGGGTAAACATATCGGTGCCCATAAACTTGGCGACGGCTTCTATGGTTTGCTTGTACATGAACGTTTCCCTGCCGCCCCAGGGTGCAATTGCACCTTCATCTAAGGTGAGCTCGGGTTTGGGCACAACAAGGCAGGGGTCAAAAATGGTTTGTTTGCCAATACCATCGCATTGTAAACATGCGCCAGCAGGTGAGTTGAACGAAAACAAACGCGGCTCAATTTCAGGATAAGAAATGCCACAATCTGCGCACGCACAATTTTCTGAAAACAATTTTTCTTCTTTATCTGCTTTGGTGTCAATCAAAGCAATCAACATGCCTTCGCCATATTTAAGGGCAGTTTCCACAGAATCAGCAAGGCGAGTGCGCATGCCTTTTTTGACCACTAATCGATCAATGACCAATTCGATATTATGTTTGATGTTTTTTTCCAAATCGGGTGCATCTTCTAACGGCATAATTTCGCCATCAATACGAATACGCACAAAACCATCTTTGATGGCTTGCTCAATTTCTTTTTTGAATTCGCCTTTTTTGTTGCGAGCAATGGGCGCGAGAAGCTGTAACTTGGTGTTTTCGGGTAGGTGTTCCAGTTGTTCGATAATCAGGCTTGCAGGCTGGGATGTAATCATTTCACCACATTGATAACAATGCGGTTGCCCAACCCGTGCAAACAATAGTCTTAGATAATCATAAACTTCGGTAATCGTACCCACAGTTGAACGCGGGTTTTTACTGGTGGTTTTCTGCTCAATCGAAATCGCAGGGCTTAAACCTTCAATCGCATCCACGTCAGGGCGTTCCATCATGCCTAAAAACTGGCGGGCATATGCCGATAAAGATTCCACATAACGGCGTTGCCCTTCGGCATAAAGTGTATCAAATGCAAGCGATGACTTGCCTGAACCCGAGACACCCGTGATGACAACAAGTTTATTTCGTGGGATATCCAAGCTGATGTTTTTCAGATTGTGAACACGCGCCCCTTGGACACGAATCATATTTTCTTTTTTCAACGTGTGCGTCTAATCCTCAAAATGGCAAATATAGTCTAACATATCAGCCACTTCGATATCAAAACCACTGTTGGCAGGCACATTGAACGATTCGCCTGCACTATAAATGTGCCAGTCTTGTGAGCCATCAAGGCGAACGCGGCATTCACCATGTAAAATTTCCATGATTTCGGCAGCGGATGTTTTAAAATGATAAGTGCCTGCTTGCATAAATCCCAGTGTTTTGGTTTGTCCGTCTTCGGTGGTAATGGTGCGGCTGATGACATCGCCATCATAATAAACATTGGCTTTTTTGGTGATGGTTGCATTGGGGTAAGTCATGGTAATCTCCTTAAAGTTCAGTATCGAAGAAATCTTTTTTATTATCCACAGGGCTATTTTGTGATGGGCTGCTACCTGTGGCAACTTCTGTCGGTGCAGTTCCTTCTTTAAATGCTTCTAAGAATGGCCATTTTGTTGATGGCCCAGCTAATAAACCTGTTTTGTAATCAATATTAGCCCATTCAATACCCTCTTTGGGCACGGGAAAGTCTTCAACGGGTTTACCTTGATGCATGACTTTCATGGCCTGCACCCAAATAGGTGCTGCCGCACCACCACCTGTTGCTTTTCTGCCCATGGGTGCTGGGTTGTCTTTGCCCACCCAAACACCTGTAAGCACTTGCGGTGTAAAACCCATAAACCATGCATCAATTTGTTTATTGGTTGTGCCTGTTTTACCAGCTGCGGGGCGTTTAAAATGTTGACCAACAGCTCTTCGTGCTGTGCCGCGTTTAACCACGCCTGTCATCATATTTTGCACCAAAAAGGCATCCACAGGATCCACAATACGTTCTGCAGGGCGCATGGTTTGATTCACTGCCAACACAGGGTCAACATGACAAACTTGGCAGCGGTTTCCTGCTACAGCACGGTGCAGGGTTTGCCCTGTACGGTCTTGCACCTGTTGAATGCTAACAGGTTTATATTTGAGGCCGCCACTGGCAATCACCACATAAGCTTCAACCATATGTTCAGGGGTGACTTCGGCAACACCCAAAGCCAATGCCAATTGTTTGGGGAATTTTTGTTCAAAGGGGTAATCGCGTAAGCGGCGCAAAAAGGTGTTGATGCCAATGTCATGCAATACACGAATAGCGACAAGATTGCGTGAGTGTTCCAAAGCATTGCGTAGGGTGACTGGGCCTGCAAATCGGTTGCCATAGTTTTCAGGTCGCCAAAAATCATCGGTGGATTGACTATCAAAAACAATGGGTGCATCAATCACGATTGTGGCAGGTGTGTAACCTTTTTCAATGGCGGTGGTGTAAAGGAAAGGTTTGAAGGATGAACCTGGTTGGCGTTTGGCTGTCACATGGTCAAAACCGCCAAATTTAAAATCAAAACCACCCACGCGGGCAAGTACAGTTCCGCGTTTTAAGTCCACGCTGTAGAGCGCTGATTCTATGCTGGGTTGCTGGGTGAGGGCTACGCCGCCTTGATCATCCCCGCGTAATAAAATTTCATCGCCAATAATCCAGTGGTTGGGACGTTCTTCTGTGTATTCTGCATTTTCATCCCATTCCCATGCTGGCGGGCTTAATTGCCATTGATTGATGCCATCATGCACAATGAGTGAGCCGTCATCGGCAATGTCTTTTACCAATGCAGGGCGAAGTTGGTCGCTGGCAAGTGTATCGTGTTCAGCGTCTCTTCCTTTTGCCCATGTGCTGAGCAGTGTTTCCCATGTTTCAGGTTTATGATGGGTTGGGATACGGTAAGGCTGTGTTGTTTCTAGGCGTAACAAACCATCGCGCACACTTTTGATGGATGCGTTTTCAATGGTTTCATCAAAGGGTACAATGATTGTTAACCCTTGTTTGCGTAGTGCATTGCGTCCAAATTGTTTAATCAGTGACTTGGTTACAAAGTTTTCATACGCATTGTTCAGTTTTCGTTTGGGTAAGGGGGTCGTAATCAAAGGCTCTTGTAAGGCGATATTAACATCTCTGGCTGAAGCTAAACCTGTTTGTTTGAGTTGCCTTAGTATGGTGTTTCGGCGTTTTTTTGCCCGCTCAGGGTGGGCATGTGGCGCATAAGAGCTAGGTGCTTTGGGTAGGCCTGCAAGCATAGCAGCTTCGCCTAAGGTTAATTCATCAAGGTTTTTATGAAAATAACGCCAAGCTGCTGAAGTGACCCCATAAGAACCTCGCCCTAGAAAAATTTGATTGAGGTAAAGGTATAAAATTTCATCTTTGGTGAAATTTTGCTCAATACGCCAAGCTAAAATCGCTTCTTTGGCTTTGCGAATATAGCTTTTTTCATTGGTGAGTAAGAAGTTTTTAGCCACTTGCTGTGTAATGGTAGATGCACCTTGAACAGTATGTCCTGCTTTCAGGTTTGCGATGGTGGCAGCTATGATACGTGCGGGGTTGATGCCAGGGTGCTCGTAAAAATGCTCATCTTCAGCAGCTAGAAAGGCATTGACCACGAATTTGGGTATGTCTGACATGGGCGTTAAAATGCGGTGTTCATCGGCAAATTCAGCAATCAGTTCGCCTTGGGTGTTAAATACGCGCGAAACTAAAGGTGGCTGATAGGTCGAAAGATTGCTAAGCTGTGGTAAGCCTTGGGAGAAATAAAAAATGCCGCCTGTGATGCAGGTTACTGCAATAAAGGCTAGGGAGAGGGATATTTTTAAAATGAGTTTAAACCAACGCATATCGCCAAACCTAAGCGAAACACCATGTAAGCAGCAAGCACAAGCTTATAAGCAGGCTGGTTTTACGCTGATTGAGTTGATGGTGGTGATTGCGATTTTGGGTGTTCTTGTAACAATCGCATCAGGTTCGTGGACTACTGTTCGTGCGGATAAACAGGTTGATGCTGCGGCTGAGAAACTGAGAAGTGCAATGGTTGCGGCACGTATGAAAGCGCTAACAACAGGTGAAACGCAATATGTAGGTGTGGATTTGACCAGTCAAATGATTGCAAGTACGGTATATGATGAAAACAATGCGAATGCCTATGATGCTGCTACGGATGTGTGGGGGACTATTGTGTGGGAAGCAGTGGAGAATGTGAGTTTTCAGGAAGCCTCTAGTGCAGGGGTTCCCTCTGCTACGCAGCCAGCAGTAAAGACATTTGCTTTTAAATCAGGTGGGCAAGTGACTGTGACAGGATCTACATGGTCAGTGCTTGTAAAATCAGGGGACACATCTGTGTTGCACAAGCTTGTTCTAACGGTAAGCAATGTAACGGGTCGTGTGCAGGTTAAGCAAGTATGACAAATATTATTTTAAGGGGTGAAGGAAGAAGGGAAATGTTAAAAAACAAGGAAGTTATGTCTGGATTTACATTGCTGGAGGCGATGATATCGATGGTGATCGTATCGGTGGGGTTGTTAGCGATGGCACAGCTATTATTGGTGACCATGAAACAAAATAGTCATAGTGAGGCTAGAATGGAAGGGGCGACGTTAGCGAAAAACTTATTAACAGAAGCTTCGTTGTTGATTGGCTCGGCAGCGGATTGTGTAGCCTTAATGCCAGTGCAGCTGCGTGACAATTCGAACTCAGCTAGAGCCGGACAGGTTGTAAGTGTTGGTTGTACGGTGCTGGCACAAGATAAATACCTATTGGAAGCAACGGTTACAGATATTGCAACCGGAAAAGTTACGAAAAATCAAAAAATATATAGTAATACAATTAGTGCGCCAGGAGGGATAACTGTTGCTTCAGCAGGGGCGGCAGCACCAGTGGCAACAACGCCTACCACAGGCACAACGCCTACCACAGGCACAACGCCTACCACAGGCACAACGCCTACCACAGGCACAAC